>VXPE01000070.1 GCA_009839745.1 Candidatus Poribacteria bacterium | reverse complement strand
GAGGCACGAAATGACGAAACAAGAATCCCACTGCTTTAGCTGTGGGAGTGTCAATTAAGGATAATGTCAATTATACACGGATGTGAAGGACAATTGCAAGGGGAATTGCCGAGGTTTGGGAAAATAGGGCTTACACAAAATTGATAGGCGCGCCTTGGAAGCACGCCTATCAACGGAAAGTTATTGATCGATTGCGTCAGTGCCCCTTAATTTTTCTCTCGATACGCTTGCAAGAGGGCGTTAATCTTATCAAGAAATTCTTGCGAGTAGATCTCACCGACCAAGGCTTTGTGGGTTTCCGCGGCAAGCGCATCCCACGCTTCTCGGGCATCGTCCTCGAATTCAACCACTTGAATGCCTGCCTTCTTTTGCAATGCCTCCAGTGCCCTTTCATTGTCCTTGCGAATATCCTGAATTAACTGTCCCTGATGCGCGTCCGCGACTTCGCGCAAAACCTGCTGCTGCTCCGAGGAAAGCGCATCAAACTTTTCCTGTGTCATGACTGTTGCACCCACACCAACACTCACAGGAAGGTCCGTCATATATTTGAATTTATCGTGCCATTGCAGTGCGACAGTGACGTAAGGAGACGCAGTGAGAGTGTTGATTTGCCCCGAGTAAAGCGAACCGAGAACCTGTGTAACTTCTCTCGGCACAGTTGCGATCTCAGCGTTTTTGTAAAACGTAAGCCCAATTCTGTCGCTCGTCCGAGCCCACATCTTGACGTTTGGGGATTGAAGGTCAGCAATAGTGCGGATAGGTTGATTACTGAATATATAATAAAAGCCGATGTCTCCCATACCGAGTAGGACATATCCGACATCCATGAATGCTTTGTCGAGATCTGCCCGGAGATAGTCCCGGACATAGTCGAGTTCCTCGTAAGTTCTGAACATTCGAGGCAGTTGGAAAATCAGAACCTCTTCCTGTATCTCGCCAAGACCCGTGGCGGTCATAGCACCCGCGTGGATCAATCCTGCCCGCATCTTGCGGATAACATCGAGTTCATCTCCCTGAACCCCGTTCGGATAGATACGCAGACGAATCTCACCATCTGTTTTGGAGCGGATTTCTTTCCCCATCGCTTCAAAATTGTTCATCCATGTAGAACCCTTTGGCGCGAGTGTTGCGAACTTAATAGATTCGGCACTGAGATGCGCTACGGGTAGACAGAACATTCCGAGAATCAGTAGAAACACGCTCGCTAATTTAAAAAGGGAATCGGGGTTAAAAACCCCTCCTACATAGCCTGTTTTTTCGTTCTTCATTATTCTCTGTCTCCTTCCTCCATTTCTGGATCAAAAAGGTCATCAATCTGGTCAAGTAAGCGTTTGGCACGCGATTTCGCCAACGAAGTCGCGGCTTCTTCCCCCGGATAAATGTCCGAGGGCGCGTCAAGAATTTCTTGTAACGACTGCTTGAAAAGCGTCACATCCTGTTTCGGATAAGCATAGTAACGTGCAAGATAGAGCTTGCTCATCAAAAACTTGCCGTCATTGATTTGATCTACGTGGGCAATATGTTCCTTTGCCTTCTCTGGATCTCCACCAATTGAGGGGGCCCGGTCGCCGTAATAGACGGCATAAAACAGATGCGCGCTCCCGAAGTAGAAGTTTTCCTCCAATTCCAGCACACGTCCCATCATCAATTCCACCCGAGCGAGGTCAATCACCTGCATCGGATCATCTTTCTGGAGACTAATGCCGCGTGCGATCGAATAAGCCGCCCAAAATAGGGGTTCGACATCCTTCGGTTTCAACTTCTGAAGTGCTTTTTCAAACACAGCCATATCGACAGTTCTTATCTCTTTAAAGGTTTCATCGGATTTCGCTAAAGCCTTAGTCGCGTATCCCTCAGAACGTTTATAGTAGTCGATTGCACGGGCGCGCATCTCGTCCGCTGTTTCATAGTCGCCTGCTATTTCAGCCTCTTCCATCTTATCCTCAATAAAACCCGCATAAGATGAATACGCGCGCGCCGTCTTGATAATGAGATTTTTATTCCCAATTTTAGATAGGTTTTCAAGCGTGCCGATGTTCCCCGCAAGGGTGGCTTCTACTACAGTGAGATCCCCTTCCCCTTGAATGCTTGCCAATTTCGCAAGACCGCATCCGCCTAAGAGCATCGGGAGTAACAATAGAAGCGATATATGAAAATAAAATTTGTTGTCCAGCATCGGTTTAGATTTACCTCCTTAGCGTTATTAATTATATTGGTTATCAGCCGTTGGTTAATTGTAAAATTCCTTTGCTGCGGTTTTACCTGCGCGCTTGTAGCGCAAAACCTAAAAATCGACATCAACCCGCGCGCTGATAAAAACCTTGTTCTAATATGTTACTATAGTTTGGACAATTTTGGTCGGGTTCATGCTCGGTTTTCAAGAGATCTTTGATTTTTCTGAAAGTTTCTGAAACAAACCCAACTTGCAGGAAAATAAACCCCGATGCACCCAACGGCAGCCCCAGCGGGGCGATATGTGTATAGAAACGCCAACCCCCCAAGACCTAAGCCCCAGCGGGGCGATATGTGTGTTCTTAAAAAAATTGTCCAAAGTTTAGTAATATGTTACGTAACAAGTTTTCGACTTAACAAGTTACGCCAAAAACGGCAGAAGTGCGACTGTCCCATCAAGGGGGCCTTCTGATGTTTCAATTCGCACACGGCTGCCTGCTTCAGTAACTGCCATCCGCACGTAACCGAGGGCAACCGTCTTCCCGAGAGTCGGAGCAAAGGTAGCACTCGTAACCCAACCAACCTCTCTGTCCCCGTTAAAGACCCGCGCCCCCAAGAAATCGCTGTGACAGTCTTGCGATGTTAAGTTTACATCAATTTCAATACCGCGCAAGAGCCGATTTGGGTGACCTCGATACTTCATACGCGCGACAATTTCTTGTCCGATATAACACCCCTTCTCAAAGTCGATAGCGTGTTCTAATTCAGCCTCAAGTGGGATAACAGAATCGGTCAATTCCGTTCCGTATCTCGGTATACCTGCCTCAATGCGGAGCGACTCAAGGGCATTCCAACCGATCGGTTGAACGTCAAGGCGTGCTCCCGCAGTCATCAATGTTTCCCAGAGCGAAACTAATCCCTCGGCAGCGGTATAAAGCGTCCAACCTACCTCGCCTGTCCCCTCTGTTCGCACGCAGACAATTGCGTATTTAAAAAGCGTATCTGCTTCACGAAAGCAGTTATGCCGTTCTGGCAGCGACGTGAGTTCGTTTATACCCAGCACAGATTGAACAAGATCCGTCGACTGTGGACCGTGAACAGCGATTGCTCCGGTGTCAGCGGTTACATCAAAAATCTCAACATCGTCAGCGATGATGTACTTATCCAATTCCGTGAAAAGGAGGTCTGTGGTCTCAGGCGCGGTGTCAATACGGATTGCCTCCTCAAGAACGGAGATGTTCATGTCGGCTATAATTTTTCCGCGATGCGTTAAGATCGTGGCGTAAGTTCCGTGCCCACTGGAGAGACTTTCAACATCGTTGGAGATAATACGATGTAGAAATTTCGCCCGATCCTCGCCGATTAACCGATGTTGACCTCGGTAGGACACGTCAGCAATACCGACGTTGTTTCTGACAGCATGATGTTCAGAAATGGTATCGGTGAACTCGGTAGCGATATTCCAGTCTAAATGCTTTTTCTCGAATGTCGCACCGAGTTGTTTATGGATGGTATAGAGTAGTGTTGTTTTCATATTTAGTAGTTGTCAGTTGTCAGTTGCCAATTGCCAGTTATCAGTTAAAAGAGGGTGTTTTTGCTTGGGTGTTTCCCCTCGTTAAACGAAAATCTCTTAACTGAAGACTGGCGACTGAAAGGATTTTTGAAAAAAAATCCGAACCGATACCCATTAGAACATGCGTCCTAAACGTAAAATGATGCTCGGATTTCGTAAGGAAAAAGACGAATTAAGGGGTTCTGCCACTTCAAGGGCGACACTCCACGGTTCGGGATTCCCGAAAGGATCCCAAAAGATGGAGCCTCCAATCCCAACAGATGCCTCCAACTGGGTCATGAAATATTCAAAGTCAGAAAAGGGGGCATCATCATACCACCACACACGACCCGCATCCATGAAGCAACTGAGGGTCCATCCCAAGACACCATCTTGTTCATTGGGAATTGTTTCTTTGATGAACCGATACTCCAGGTTAATCAGGAACCGATTATCCCCAGCGAACACATTAGAATCGTGACCGCGCAGGGTATTACCGCCCCCAAGGTGGAGAAGCCGTTGCCTTGGCAAGGGAGCATCGGAAAAATCACCCGCAATCCGCACGTTCAGATGGTGTGCGCCGGATACAGGTGTGTAGCGTGCCAACTCAAACCGATAGAAATTGAAGGCGTGGTCCCCACCGAAACTGTTCCCGGCTATTTCAACCGCGAATTGACCACGCCATCCCCGCCGAGTCCTCTCATTCGCAGAAAACAGTGTGTGGAAATGCCGTGTGATCGTCGATCTGTGGTCCCGTGTATCGAACGCATAAACGAGAGAAAGACTCCTCAATTGTCCACGATTAATCCGTGAGTTGCCCCGCTTGATTAGATTTCGGTTTAAGTAACTCCAATCCGTAGATTTGGAAAGGTTGTCGTGTCTTTCCCCAGTAAACTCCAGCCTAAGATACGACCACTCTGATAGCGCGTAAGTTATCCATCCCTGTGCGCCCTGACGTTGATAATAATCCTGAAGTGCTGAACCGTAATAGCTGGCACTCAGAGAAGCCTCACCTTGATGTAGATAGAGATTGGAACTGACATCCGTGAGTTTATAGAACCCCCCTCCGAATTTGAGCAGCTGCCGTTTAAAGAACCCTTTCTCGATACCGGCGTGGTAGTTCCATATTTTGCTGGAAAATCCATGACTTATTGAGCCGAAAACCCGTTCTTTACCCGTGAGCTGCGTCGAGAGCGTCCCTCCCGCGCCAAGCATTAATCCGTGAACACGATTAAATTGAAGAATCGGGAAACCACCAGGTCTCGCGAAGGGTTGCTCTTCAATGTCAATAATCATGACGTTTTTTCCACCCTCACGTTGAACATGCCAATTCCGAACCGATTTGAAATGTTCACTGTTTTTGCTGAGTTCCTGGCGCAGACCGTTTATTTTCGATTGACCCAGCGCGTGATGGTAAATATCCGAGGCTTGTGAACCTCCTTCTCCATCACCATTTCCAGTGCTGAGGTTAAGTGCCGACAACAGTTCCGCCCGCGGGATTCGACTGTTCCCAGTGAAACGAATCTCGTGTAGTGTCCCCTCGTCAATGCTAAATTCAAGGACATCGTTGTCAATTCGATGTGTAACAGTGGCGAATTCATATCCGCGATTTGCGTAAAAATCAGCAATTAATCGTTCTTTCAGTCTAACAATCGCAACGGCAAGATAGCCGGATTCTAACTGAAACCACTCCTTTATGAATCGTGAAGGAAAGCTCCTGTTCCCTTCGATCTTAATTTGCTGCGCAAAAAGCACGGGGGCTTCCGTAACTCGGATATGCAAATTGATTGGAGGGTTGAAAGAAGGGAAGATTGGGTATGTTACCCCATCTACCAGTCTTCCATCCTTCCAATCTTGTCTCCCAGTCGCTTGCTGACTGCTGATGGATTCTGCATTGGCAACATCGACTTGCTGAGTTTCCAAACGCACATCTTGGAACCAACCCTGTTCCTGCAATTCTGCGATGAGCCAAGAAAGTTGTGAACTTGTGATAACATCTTCAACCTGAATCGGAAGGGCTTGTTGAACAGCCTCTGTCGAAATAGTAGTGTTGCCTTTGATCTCAATAGTCGCGACCCGGACCTTGGTTTTGGATGCGAAGTCTTCGGAAGCGAGTGGTGTCGTAATGAATTCCAAAATTCCCATTGCTGGACCATAGCGTCCGGCAAGCGGACCCGTATACTCCTGTGGCGTGTGGGGCCACCATGGACGCTCGGTATCGTAAATCGGCAGCCAGTAGCTATATTCTCTGGACGTAGCAGGAATGAGGCTCTTCATATTGCTGCTGTGCATCTTACGGTGGATGTTAAAAAGCCACTTGTTTTCAAAAGACGAAGTCGACTGCGGATCCATCTTAGGAGCAGGTTCCAACATTTTACGCGGAAAAGCGACCTCAAGGCTCCAAAAAGCAGCGTTAATTTGACTCGCAACTTTTGCATTTGAATTCCACGCGCTATTTGCCTTGAATGCCGTTTGCAGCGTTTTCCGATTTAAAGTGAGTTGGACATCATGAGGCGCGAACTGGAAACTCGGCTCTCCGGGTGTATTCACCTGCTGATCAAAATACGCGCCAATCGGATTAATAACGAGGTGATAATAGACATCGGTTTTCGGATTCGGGTCAATCAGAATTTCAATACACTCGTCTTCCCAAATTGGCGAATCGTGTTGGGTCTGTGAAACATACAGAAGGAGCGAGTCAGACAAATGTGCCTTTACCCCGACATAGAAATTCTCGGCATCCCACATTAAAAAAGTTTCAGTTGCGTTGCTTGGCACCTCCGTGCCATCTGGGTTTTGGAGCGGAGAGAGTCGCGCCGCTGCTTGCCACACGATTTCAGATAAATTTCCATCAATAGTGGGCGGTTGTGCTACTTGCGGGACGGGGTGCGCGAAATCTATGGTGAGATCCGTTTCAGTATCTGCGGATGTATTGCTGCTTGATGCACTCGGTAGAAGTGAAATCAAGGTGGTGGCTTTCAGGCGAAACAAAGGTCCACCGTCGTTAATAATAGTCAATCCCGTCACCTCGTCAAATTGTGCGGGCAAATTGACAACAATCTGCTGTTTCTCACTCTCAAGTTCAACATCCGCGGCATAATTTTCGGGAAGTCGTAAACGGATGCTACCCGCTTGGGCGGTTATATCCATCGGTGATGCAACGGAGTCAAGGACCTCCAGTCCAATTGAGCCGTTTTGGGTCTCTAATTTGTTTTGTCCATGGGTCAGCAAGATCTTCCCGTCAATGTTGCCCTTGGTCACACGGACGTTATAATTACCTACGGTTTCATCTAAATGGACGTTCCCTGTCTCTGTCGAAGTTTCTATTTTCCCACGGATACGTTGAAGGGAGATGTCCCCAGTTTTGGTGTGGAGCTGAACAGAGACATCCGCTGGCGTTTTAATTCTACATTTCAGTTGGAGTCCATCATAGCGGGCGGCTTGTAACGCTTCCGCATTAGAAAGCGAGTTCGGCTGTGTTTCAGAGGAATTGTTGGATAGTTGTATCCTTAACTGAAGTGTGTCACCGCTGTGCGTTCCTGTAAAGGTGATGCTATCAAGATAGTCGCGAATCAGATCGTCCTGTTTTGTATTTGTGGTTTTCCGTGCCTGCTTCTCAAGCGTAACGGTGATGACATCCCCCTCTGTAGCGATCAGTTCAATATTACCTGATATATTTAGACTGAGTGCTATGTGGTAAACATCTAAAAAACTGAAGGTTTTTGTTGACGGTGTCCCTAATATCAATGTCTGGACTTCGCGGATCGAATTGTTGACAGATGGAAGGGAGGTGCTCCCTTTGCCTTCATGATCCGCTGCATGTATATGCTGGATAGACAGGTTCAGCGTGAGCATCAAAAAATATAATAAATATGCGTGAGAGAAAATCGCTCGAGATATGGGTAACATTCTGGGAAGGTTCCTTCTTAATCCAGCATATCTGATTTGCAATATCGGTTTGCAAACCTCGACTACAGAATTGCTTGACACATTTTAAATAATACATTATACTTATTGGTAAAGTCAAGCAGTTTTTTCGTATCTTTTATCGCTACCGTAGCGTTTCCAAAACAAAGCGATCGAAGGTAATATGTGTAACGAAATGGAATAAAAAACGTTGCGTATAGGAGAGGATGATGAGCGAACCCCTTAAAGAAGCAACAGAATATTGTTTCTCTTTCGGACCCTGGAATATACATGAGGGAACAGACCCTTTTGGCCCCCCTGTTCGGGAGCCGTTCAGTTTCGATGAAAAAGTTGGAGTTTATCGCGATCTCGGTTTTGTTGGAATTCAATTTCACGATGATGATATTGTACCGGATATTGACGAGAAAACATATACACAACTGATAGCACGGACAAAAGCCGTAAAAAAACAGATTGATGACCATGGTTTGACGGCAGAGGTGGTGGCACCGCGGTTGTGGGAATCTCCACAGACACTTGATGGGGCTTACACCTCTAATTCCGAAAAAGAAAGACACTATGCCCTGGAACGTTCAAAAAGGTGTGTGGATATTGCCAACGAGATCGGGTGTAGGAATCTCGTGTTGTGGCTTGCCCGAGAAGGCACCTACATCCGGGAAACGAAAGACGCAGCAGGCGCAGTTGGTCAAATTTTAGAAGCGATTAACGCGCTACTCGACTACGATCCAGAAATCCGAATCCTTATAGAACCCAAACCGAATGAACCGATGGACATCGCTTATATTCCAACCATCGGACACGCTATTGGTTTAGCATACGCGAGCGACGCACCAGAGCGCGTTGGCGGGTTAATCGAAAGCGCGCACGCCATTCTGGCAGGTTTGGAACCCTCCGATGAGATGGGATACGCCCTCTGTCATCAGAAACTTTGGAGTGTCCATCTCAACGATCAGAATGGGCTAAAATTCGATCAAGATAAGGCGTTCGGTTCCGTTAATTTGCGACGTGCGTTTAATCAGGTACGGGTCCTGGAGGAGAACGGATACGGTAGAAACGGTGAATTCATTGGATTAGATGTGAAAGTAATGCGAACCCAACCCCGCGACATCTCAACAAAACACTTATTGAGCAGTCGCAGAACCTTCCTTAACCTACTTGAGAAAGTCCGAACGTTTGACAAAGATGTCGAACAGGAATTTATCGCAGCCCGAGATTATGAAGGTCTGGACTTCTACATCCTTGAACACCTTCTTGGAGCAGAGTGTGTATGATAGGGGCGCGTGTGAACGCTTTTGTGAGGCTCGTTAACTCAACGAAGAGGAAGAAAGGCGGCAGAGGACAAAAACAGACATGACAACGGATAAGAACCCTCTACACGAGGTGGATGGACTGTGTTATCAAGCAGTGATACTTGTGGGTCCCCCTGGTGTTGGTAAGGGAACACAAGGGAAATTGCTGGCAGGAATCCCCGGCATTTTCCACGTCTCCAGTGGGGATATGTTCCGCGAACTTGATATCAATTCCAAATGCGGACAGATTTTCCAACAATACGCAGGCATCGGTAAATTAGTCCCAGATCACATCACAATCAAAATCTGGCAAGACTATATGGCGGCAAAAGTCCGCGAGCAGGTCTACGCGCCAGAAAGCGATCTGTTGATTCTTGATGGCATCCCACGCAACATTGCACAAGCAAGTCTCATAGCACCTTATATTAAACTTTTTAAGGTCATCTACATGGTCTGTGAGGACCGGGAAGTGATGTTTAGACGCATCCGCGGGCGCGCACTCAAAGAAAATCGAATCGACGATTCTGAAGAAATCGTAGTTCGCTATCGCTGGGATGTTTACAAACGAGAAACCGAACCCTTGATTGATTACTATCCTCAAGACCTCGTTCGCATCATTGATGCCGATACGACTGCGGCGGATGTACTTCATCAAATCCTGTCAACGCTCGTGCCTATCCAAAAGAATTATTTCAAGCCCCCAATCATGTAAGCCATCGCGCGACATCCCATTTCTTACGGCACCGTTGCATCGAGACGGCGATAGACGCGGAGTTCTGGATGGGCAAGGGCGCGCATTGGAAACAGGGCACCGCTATCGGATATTATGGGGATACCTAAGAACTTTGGTGGGCATCTGAATGTTTTGGAGAGTTGATATGGACTTCCGTCTCCTAAGACCCGCGTGTAAAACGCAAGGGTCTCCTCGAATTCAATCTCGCTGAGAGGATACCAATCCTTATCTTGATAGCGGTCGGGCGACGCTTGGTATTTTTGGAACACTTCAAGATCTGGCACAACAATAAGCACCCATTTCACCTTTTCATCTGTCACGATAAAGTCTACGTCAGGGAGAAGCCAGTCGAATAGGATCTCTGGCGCGACAGCAACAGATTCCTCTGGTGGAATGTGCGCGGCTATCCAGTCGGATGCTGCGATCTTCGTCGGTTGAGACAGTAGGATAGAGGCAAACGAAAGCGTATAAACCAGTGAGTAAAGTGCCACAACACCACCCAAGACTGTCCCAAACCATTTCCCAAATGTATTAAACCCTTCAATGGAACGTAGACGATTCACGGTCTCGCGCCGACATCCCCGCGCTAACAGCGTTGCCACGATGCTCGGAATACGTGTGAATGCTGCAGCTGCCAGCACAGTGAGTGCCGGATAGAGTATTAGGAGGTGGCGGGCGAATTTAACCTTATGTATCCCGATAAATAGTAGATACGGAATAACGAAAGTTAGCAGGAGGACTTCTGATATAGGAAACCCACCAACGGCTCTTTTAAGCCGCACGAGCGCCCACAAAATCCCTAAACTGACAAGGAGCGCAAGCGGTAAACCCATGCCCCATTTCAGGAGCATCCATAGATGGGTAAACCGATGTAGCAATCCAGATTCCGCTGCAGCGATGAGACCGAAGTGCCCGCGGTGATAATGCGTGGCTTCATACCAAAAGTCCTCAAAGAAGAGGTTCCACTCCGGTGAAATCAGATCGATGAGCCAATAAGGGCAGAGGAGCGTAAAGGTTAATACGGAAACACCGATAATTGTTGAAAACTTTTTATAAAAGCCCGCACTTATTGGGAAGACCAGCAAGGAGAGACCTACAAAGACGGTTGTAAATTTGACTGCGAAACCAACGCCTGCGATAACGCCGAGCCATACCGCTGTTTGAAACGTGGGCGCGTCTGAGGAAGACCGCACGCGCGCCACGTGATAGAGAAACAACGTTACACAGAAGGTCGCGGGGATGTCAACGAGTGCAAAACGCGATTCATTCGTAGCGTGTAACATCGCAATAGCGAGCAATCCCGCTGCAATCTGACCTATACGTTTACTGTAGCAGTGAATGCCGATACGATAGGTGAACCAAAGTGTCGCTATAGACAACAGAACGTTGATGCAGCGTGCCAGTAGGATGACACGGGCTTCCGTTAGCTGCAAACCCGCAAGCGACAGTAATTTGCCTATCCCAGCAATAACGTAAAACCATGCTGTCCCGGGCCAGTTGTAGATTTCAGGGGGTGCCGTGAAGTGGATGAGGTTCAGCACATCTCGGGCGATTAGCACTTCACGGGGGTCGGGAGAATCAGGTAAGCCGATGTTTATCCCGATAACTCGGAAACCGAAGCCGCTGATGAGAATCGCAGATATAACAAAACGACTCGGCAAACGGAAATGGTTTCTCACCGCGAGGGGTACTCTCATTTTTAGGAAAGGAAAAATTAAAAAATGTCCAGTTTTTCAAAGATACTGCGCCAACGTGACAGGTGATTTTCACCTACATAAACAGGAACAAACCCCAGGTTGAGATAATTTTTGATTGCGGGAAGTCGGAAATCGTCTGTATCTAACATTACAGATGTTACGTGCTGCGCTTTGAAATAGTGTAGGAGAAACACTGTTAACCATTTGCCGAGTTTATGTCCAGTGTGTTCGGGAAGCACGGCGAGCATATCAATGTAGCCAATCGGTTTGCCATGAAGGGATTCCTTCCACGCACACGCCGTGCCGATAGGAATATCTTTGTGAATGACGAAACAGAAGCCGTCTGGATCGAAATTGGGTTGGCTAATAACGTCAGTGTGGGTATCTTGAGCGGTTCTTTCTTGGTCTACGAAGGCGCTGTCCATTATTCTTGCCCAATGTATCTCATCTCCCTGCTGATAGGTACGGATATGATACCCATCAGGACACTGGAGTACCGGTAGATTTTCCAAACTGTGCCGAGCCATTTTGAGTTGATCTTCCATGCTATTTCTAACGTGAAACTTTCACCCACAGCTCCTCAGGGAGCATTTCTCTAACATTCTCGATTTGCGCTGACATAGCGGGCAGTCCCAATTTCTCAAAAATCTTCTGCCATCGTTCTATCTGTCCCTCTTCAACGTAAACAGGGATGAATCCTAAATTGAGATAGGTTTTGACGGCGGGGATACGGAAATCATCGGTATCCAGCATTGAGCATTTGAATCCGTTGTCGCGAAAGTAGATAAGAACAGCGAGCGAGACCCATTTTCCGAGCTTGTGTCCGGTGTGTTCGGCGACAACGCCGACCATGTGGACATAGCCGACATCCTTTTCATCTACAGATTCCCGCCACGCACAGGCAGTGCCAACAGGGATATCCTGATGTGTTGCGAAATAGAGTCCCTCAGGAATGAATACATCTCTGTCGGTAATCTCGTTCCGCGTATCTTGGGCAGTGCGTTTCCTGCCCCCAAACGAGTCGCTAATGATATGTGCCCAATGCAGCTCATCTCCCTTACGATAGGTTCGCATGCCGTAGCCTGACGGGAGTTGCAGTTCAGGTAAATCTTCTAAATTGGGACGCACCATTCTGAGCTGTCGTGCCATTTTTTAATTTTTTAATGATACCTTGCGGTTCGGTTCGGTCGTTTTGGTAAATACATTGTTTGTGCGTATATCCGCCCTCCGCTACGCTTACGGGCTGCGCGCTTCGGTTTAACAAAAACCTCTTAACTGAAAACTGAAAACTAATTATACCATACCTCAAAAATTGTTGCAAAACCTTTGCAATATTTTTTAAAGGTGCTATAATGGCTATTAAAAGGTGGGAATCCGGTGCAGCGACCTATGAAAAGAAAACCCAATATTGTGCTTGTCGGTTTTATGGGCACAGGAAAAACTTCTATCGGAAGACGGCTTTCCTCACAACTTCGGATGCGATATGTGGATACAGATGATGTTGTTGAACGGGACAGTGGCAGACGCATCAGCGACATCTTCTCGGACGACGGAGAACCTGCTTTTCGGGAGCTTGAGAGCAAAGCCGTGCGTAAGGTATCGGAACTGCACAACCACGTTATTTCCACCGGTGGCGGTGTCGTCCTGAAAGAAGCCAATATGATAGCGTTAAAGCGAAATGGCATTGTCTTCTGCCTAACAGCAACGGCGAAAGAAATTTACAGACGGGTCGGACACCAGACACACCGCCCATTACTCCAAACCTCTGATCCACTCGCGCAGATCCAGTCGATGTTAACGGAACGACAGCCCTACTATGCGGAAGCCGATCATACCATAAGCACGACGGGACGCTCCTTCGGTGAAATTATCACTCACATCAAACGGGTGTTCACAAAGAGCGTTAGGAAACTAAAATGACGAAAACCTTACACGTGGAACTCGGAGATAACAGGTATCCGATCGTTGTTGGGACAGGACTTCTCAACAGTGTCGGAGAACTGCTCACACCGGTTATGAAATCTAATAAGGTTCTCATCGTTTCGGATACTTATGTCAAAACGTGCTATCTGCCTGTCGTTCTAAAGAGCCTTGAAAATACCGGATTTGATGTCCGCACGATTGAAGTTCCCGGTGGCGAGGAGAGCAAATCGTTGGCGCAGTTCTCCCGGATACAGGATAGTTTGGTGGAACACCAACTCGATCGGGGTTCCCTGATTATTGCTCTCGGTGGGGGAGTCATCGGCGATGTGGCTGGATTCGCTGCAGCCGTGTATATGCGTGGTATTCCTTACGTTCAGATTCCTACAACGCTCCAAGCACAAGTCGATGCAAGCGTCGGTGGTAAGACAGCGATTAATCACCCAAAAGGGAAAAACCTCATCGGTGCGTTTCATCAACCGAAGTTGGTGGTCATTGATGTAGACACACTCAAGACTTTGCCGCAGCGCGACATCCGAGCAGGACTTATCGAAGTTATCAAAATGGGTGTTATCCGCGATGAACCGCTGTTTGAAAGGGTTGAAAGAAATCTGGAGGCACTCTTAAATTTAGACGACACAACACTGATTGAGGTTATCTCACAGGCGTGTGTCAACAAGGCAGAAATTGTCGCGAAAGATGAAAAAGAAAGCCGACTGCGGATGGTGCTGAACTATGGACACACCTTTGGACACGCCTTGGAGGCACTGACGCATTACAACAGGTATCGACACGGGGAAGCGGTTTCTATCGGTCTGAATTGTGCTGCGCAATTGGCTGTCAATTTGGGTATGTTCGCTGAGACCGATTTTCAACGGCAACGCACCCTCTTAAAGCGTGCGAAATTGCCGATCGTTTTTCCAAACGATCTCATCCCAGAGGCGTTATGTGATGCAATGTACTTAGACAAAAAGACGTTGAGCGGTAAACTCCGCCTTATCCTGCCGACACGTATCGGAGAAGTCGTTATCCGCGACGATGTTGATGATCAGCACGTTTTACAAGCTATTTCGCAATGTTTTTAATAGGGTTATCAGTGCGGGTTGCTACGCAACCCTTTCAGTTATCAGTTTTCAGTGAAGAGGTTTTGGTTTAAGAAAGGTTTCCTCTTGTCACCGATAACCGACAACTATTGAGGAATATAACATTTATGAAAGAAATAATTCAATGCACAGAGTCCAGCAAGTTTTGGTTTGCAAGCTGTGCTAAAATTATCTGCTTGGTTTTATGCGTTAGCCTTGCATTCAGCCAAGGACTTTCGCCACCGTCAAACGTCACGGCGGTTGACACACCCAACGACGACGGCAGCAGCGTCACGATTAGCTGGGATGCCGCACCAGAGGGTAGCGGTATCAGCGGGTATCAAATTCTACGTCGGATTGCGGGGGGGGGGCTTGAAGAAATTGGCGAACTCCTGCCTGCTGGAACAACCTCCTATGTTGATGCCACCATCGAAAAAGGAAACGCTTACGCCTACATCGTGCGTGCCGTGAGTGACGCTGAGGCAACAGTGGATTCTGAGGAAACCGCGCCCGCTAAAGGAACCGGGGAATGGTTTCATACCGGCAAAGTCCCGCTACTTGTCGCTATGCTTCTTTTCTCAGCAGCGATTCTTTGGAATATCTATGATGCAAGGAGCGGTAAAGAGGTATTTGTCCGTCGCATTCCTGGACTTGAGGCAGTAGATGAAGCCATCGGTAGAGCGACAGAGATGGGACGTTCCATTCTCTATGTCCTCGGATTAGGCGGTGTAGATAATGTCGCGACTATTGCCAGTATGACAATCTTAGGGCAAATTGCGCGGAGGACAGCCGACTATGAAACACCGCTACGGGTGCCGTGTAATGACGCGATTGTGCTGAATGTCGTGCGTGAGATGGTGAGAACGTCTTACCTTGACGAAGGGCGCCCGGATGCTTACAATGAAGAAAATATTTTCTTTCTTACCGATAGTCAGTTCGCTTATGCTGCTGGTGTAGACGGTATGATGGTTCGCGAGAAACCCGCGGCAGTTTTTTTGCAAGGTCAGTTTTATGCTGAATCGCTCCTCATGGCTGAAACCGGGAATTCTATCGGCGCAATACAGATCGCAGGGACAGATTCTGAACATCAGCTCCCGTTCTTCATCGCAGCGTGTGATTATACCTTAATTGGTGAAGAACTCTACGCTGCAACAGCTTATCTATCCAAAGATCCTATGTTCTTAGGGAGTCTCAGAGGGCAAGATTGGGGGAAGGTCGTTATCTTTGCAGCAATTGTGCTTGGGGTGATATTGGAATTATCCGGTGTCAATTGGATTACATCGTTCTTACAGAGAGTACGTTAGGAGGCTTTATGAAACGACAGGTACCCTTAGCCCTCTGTTTTCTTTTTGGTATAGCACTCATCTTCACGCAGTTTAGCCCACATTCAGTCTCTCAAAAACTTTATGAAGAGGTTATCGACTGGGGGCTTATAATAACGCCCTTTGCGTTGATTTTAGCGGTCGCGACCCTCATTGAAACCCACATTGCGCAGGTTCGCCGGCGCACGGAACGTTGGCAATACAGTTTTGTTGTTTTCGTGGGCATGGCAGTTATGGTGTTGATAGGTGTTCCCTTCGGACCGCAAAACACTGTATTTGAGTGGTTATACAACAATGTGCAAGTTCCAATGGATGCCACGATGTTCTCCTTACTTGCTTTCTTTATTGCCTCAGCGGCATATCGCGCATTCCGAGCCCGAACCTTTGAAGCGACCTTGCTCCTCGTTACTGCAATGGTTGTGATGATAGGAAATGTGCCGGTAGGCGACCTCGTCTGGAACACGGTTTTGTCATGGCTGCCTTGGGAAGACGGTGCCACAAAAGCACGCCAATGGATTTTGGATATTCCCAACCTCGCATCACGGCGCGGTATTATCCTCGGTGTAAGCCTCGGCGTTATCTCGCAATCCATTCGGATTATTTTGGGAATTGAACGCTCTTACTTAGGGGGAGGAGATTAGCCAATGCTTGAAAAATTCATGAATATGGACCGGCGGATAATTTTTATATTGGTTGCCGTAGTCGTTATCATCCCAACGCTTATTCCGATCAGGTTACCCACGCGGGTGTCTGAACCTGCCCAGAAACTTTATGACTATATTGACGAACTTTCTCCCGGGGAGACCATTATAATCGCTTTCGATTACGGGCCTTCCTCTTTAGCCGAACCAGAACCAATGGCAAAAGCGGTGCTACGGCACTGTTTTAATAAAGGGGTGAACGTTATCGGAGTGACGCTTTATGCGAATATGCCCACCTTGGCTCACGGACTCATGCAAAGGATTGCTGCGGAAAACGGGGCAGTTTACGGAGAAGATTACATTTTTTTGGGATACCGCCCTGGAGCGTTGCAGGTCATCCTTGGGATGGGGAACAGTATCGCTAGTGTTTTTGAAACCGATTACAGTGGAACGGCAATGAATGAAATCCCGATGATGAAAAATATTACGAACTACGACCAAATTGCTTTGCTACTTGACCTTGCCGCTGGAAGTTCGACAGAAGCCTGGATTGTTTACGCAAATACAAGATACGGTTTAAAGATTGCTGCAGGCGTTACGGGTGTGATTATCGCACAAATGTATCCGTTCCTGCAAACCGGACAATTGATCGGTTTGATGCCGGGGTATTTGGGTGCCACTGAGTACGAGAAACTGTTAAACGCCCCTGGGGATGGAACTGTCGGCTTAAATACAGCGTCCTTCGTGCATGTTTTACTGATCGGACTGGTTATCCTGGGCAACATCGCTTTTTTCATGCATCGAAGGCGGGAGGAGTAAATTAATGGAAATTTTTGGTATCTGGATTGCCGCACTCTTAACGCTTTGCATCTACAGTTTCCTCTATCGAGATAACCCGTTCTATCGGTTCGCAGAACATCTCTTCGTGGGAATATCAGTTGGATATAGTATCGTCATTACCATTCATCAAGGATTCATACCGTTAGCCTGGAATCCGTTAGCTGAGGCAGTGGGGGCACTGGGGACCCAAATAGCAGGTGAAGCCACACCAGAAACAAGCGAAGCCCTTAGCGGTTTATTCAAAATATTTCCGATTGGCATCGGTTTGCTCTTTTTTGCTCGGTTGTCCCCACGGCAGGCATGGCTAATTCGCTACCCTATTGCTATCCTCATCGGCTTTAACTCTGGAATTGCCATTCCGAATATGCTGCGGGCCAATATTTTTGAGCAGACACACGGCACACTTACACCCTTTGCACAAATGCATGCCGGGCCGCTACCCCTTGGCGATATTATCGGAGCGGTTCTTATAGTCATAGGTCTGATTTGTACGCTCATCTATTTCTTTTTCTCTGTGGAGCATCAGGGGCCTGTCGGATGGCTGTCGAAAATTGGGATTGCCTTCCTCATGGTAGGATTCGGTGCCGCGTTCGGTAACACCGTCATGGGACGTGTCGCACTCTTGATTCATCGCGCCGGTTTTTTAATAAACGACTGGCTCGGCACCTTTTAATTATACCTTGCGGTTCGGTTAGGTGGGTTGTGCGGTGAAGGTGCCATTCCGTATACCCGCCCGCGTGTTTTTGCAATGTAATACAAGGAATGGAAATCTAATACATTGTCCCGCAAGTCCACACGTTGTCCTCGGACGCCACACGCGCATCCGTTCTGGTGCTACGGAAATGTAATACAAGGAACGGATTGAGCCTATTCCCAGACTAAATCCGGTATTTCTGCGTATTGTTGCGAGCTGCCGTCTTCAGGAGATACATAGAAAAAAACGTACAAACTTCCAAACCCAGCCGCGGTTTAAGCGGAAATCTGCGCGTAATGTAATGGAGCGCAGCCCAGGAGGCCATAATTTAAAAAATGAAAATCGGATATAGTACATGGGGGATGCCCACGGTTCCCATAGACACTGCTCTCGCCCATCTCGCTAGCCTCGGATACGATGGCGTTGAACTCACCATTATCCCACGCTTTACGACTGAACTTAGCGTGCTTGATGCCCCAGAACGGAAACGGATCGCATCCCTGTTCCAACAGCATAACTTGGCACTGCCAGCAATCGCGGCGCATTCCAGTCTATTGGAAATAGATCCAGAAGCCCATGCGAAAAACATGTGGCGGTTAAAAGGCGGTGTTGATTTGGCTGTTGAACTCGCACAAGGGGACGAACCGCCCGCCGTCAATACGACACCGGGTGGAAAGCCGGAAGAATGGGAGATCAAAAAAGATTTCCTCGCAGAACGCGTCGGAGAACTCGTCGATTACGGGGCATCGCGCGGGGTCATCATCGCTATGGAACCCCATGTGGGTGCGATCGTTGATACACCTGCGAAGGTGCTTGAACTCCTCGAAATGGTCAATTCACCGTATCTCAAAGTTAACTTCGACATCAGCCATTTCGATATTATCGGTATGCCGACGGAAGAGACAGTGTCAGCGTTAGCACCCGTATCAGCGCATACACACGTCAAAGACCAGCGCGGCACTGCACCCGACCACGAATTCCTCATCCCCGGGGAAGGTCCCTTCGATTATGTTGATTATCTCAAGCGGATGCAGGCGCACGGTTATGACGGATTCATTACTGCTGAGGTGAGTTTCATGGTGCAGGCACGCGAAGACTACGATCCGCTCGCCGCCGCGACACTCTCTTACGAAACATTGGCGAACGCTTTTGAAGAAGCCGGAATTGAACGAGGATAACGATGGAAACCACCCCGAACATCCTTTTTCTCATGACAGACCAACAGCGTTGGGACGCGATGAGTTGCAGTGGTGATTGGGTCCAGACCCCACATTTGGATCGGATTGCCAGTGAAGGTATCCGATTCACGAACTGTGTCACCACATCACCCGTCTGTATCCCTACGCGCCTCAGTCTGGCAACAGGTTTATATCCGCATAACACCCACGTCTGGAACAACATGAATCACCAGATGCCTGCCGAAACCCCGACATGGATGCAAGCCGTGCGTGATGCGGGCTATCGGACAAGTCTTTTCGGTAAGACGCACCTCCACCCACACAACGGCGATCTACGCGAACACGAAGGTTTAATGAACGCTTATGGATTGGACGATGTGAACGAAATCGGTGGACCGCGGGCAAGCGCGAATGTGCTGTCCCACATGACGGCTATGTGGGAAGAAAAGGGGGTATGGGAGGGGTACCGCGCCGATTATCGTGAGCGGTTCAGCACGAAACCGCATCTCGTCCGCGCTTCGACGCTTGGACTTGAGGACTACGCCGATGTCTATGTCGGACAACAAGCGAAGCAATACCTCCAGAACTATGAACGGGAGGAACCTTGGTGTTGTTGGGTGAGTTTCGGGGGACCGCATGAACCGTGGGATACGCCTGAACCTTATGCCAGCATGTACGATCCTACGGACATGCCGCCAGCGATCCCGCGTCCATTTGCGGAAAAACGTCCCACAGGACATTTGGACAGGCTTATGCAGCGGGTGAACCCGACGTTTGAACCCGGCGAAGTCGGAAGACTCCGAGCGAATTACGCCGGCAACGTAACGCTCATTGATGATCAGATCGGCGAGATTCTTGACGCAATCGAGGCACGCGGCGAACTCGAAAACACAATCATTGTCCACACCTCCGACCACGGTGAAATGAACGGAGACTATGGACTCATCTATAAGAGCAACTTCCTCAACGGTGCCGTTCGGATCCCGCTACTCGTCCGAACGCCTGATACATCAAGGTTACAAACCCCGCCCACAGGGACAATTTGTGAGAGTCCAGTCGAATGGATTGACATTGGTCCTACGCTTGTTGAATTGGTAGGTGGTGAGTTAGGGCATCGTCAATTCGGGAAATCGTTGTGTCCGGTATTGACGCAACCTGAAGCGACACATCGCGACTTCGCAATGTCCGAGATAGAAGGCGAGATTATGTTACTCAGCAAGGAATGGAAGGCGGCTCTCAATGCTAATGGCGAAGTTTACCTTTTATTTGATGTCCAAAACGACCCGAATGAGATACAGAACCTCGTCGGTAGACCTGAAGTTGCGGATATTGAAACGGCGTTGCGCCTGCAAATTTTAGAAAGACTCATGCAGACGCAACTTAAAGAGCCGTTTCGATAAAAATTAGGCTCTGCCGTAAACAGGGATCGCAGCACCGTTGATGACGGCAGCATCGTCGGAAGTCAGGAAACATATTACCTTGGCGACATCGGTAGGGGATACCCACCGGTCGTGCTCCTCGTCCGGCATGGATTCACGATTCGCGGGGGTGTCCATCACGCTCGGCATAATGGCATTGACGTTTACCCCCGAATCCATCACCTCAGCCGCCAACGACTCGGTCAAGGTGCGGACACCGCCTTTAGAGACGCAATACGCACTCAATCCCGCCTCACCTTTCAATCCAGCGCGTGCGGAAACGTTGATAATCTTGCCATAACCGCGTTCCGTCATGTGTGGTATGACTGTCTTGCAACACAGGAACACCGATTTGAGGTTGAGGTTCATCATAAAATCCCATCTATTCTCTTCAAGTTCCGCAGTGGGGATCCCACCGACAAACCCGCCAACGATATTCACCAATACATCCAGTGAACCGAATTTGGATAAAAATTCCTGAACGGTCTTCTGGACCTCGGCTTCCTCGGTAACGTTCGCGAACAAGAAAGTAACGTCTTCGCTAATCTCAGGATTGTATTCTTTGAAGCGGTCAACTTCATCTTCAAATAGATATGTGACAGCAACACTGTCACCTTGGGCGAGATAGGCTTTGGTGACGGCACTCCCTAATATACCTGTGCCGCCGGTGATGAGAACATTGCGGTTCTGTTTTGTCATCTTTTTAACTGTGGCCTCCTGGGCTGCCTTCCACTTCGTTTCAGGCAGGTTTTTGGTTAATCGCAGCGTTTTTGGAAATTTGTAACGAATTAAAAGAGGAGCAGACACCAAATTTGAATTGGAATTTTTTAACTATGAGCTGCTTTCCTGCTTATAAATAATCCCGATGCCAGGGCGGTTTGGTGGTATCAATTTACCCTTATCAAGACTTACACCCGTGTAGGGATCGTTCGCAATGAGCAGATGACCGTCCAGATCGGCATAGTCTACGAGGGGTGTCAAGTGTGCAGCGGCGGTGATGCCGAGCGAACTCTCTATCATGCAACCAATCATGACCAGCAAACCGTGGGCGCGGGCAACACTTATCATTCGATGTGCCTCAAGCAATCCACCACATTTGACGAGTTTGATATTGATACCGTCAACACACTCAGCGAGAATCGGAATATCACTTGCGCGCTTGACGCTTTCATCGGCGATAATCGGCAGTTCAGAGTGTTCGTGGACAAACTTGAGTCCTGCCAGATCATTCGGTTTCGTCGGTTGTTCTATCAATTCAACACCATAACCGGCAAGCTCACGAATCTTGCGAACAGCCTCCTTCGGTGTCCATGCTGTATTCGCATCAACATAGATGGGCTTATCCGTGACCTCGCGGAGTTTCTGAATTATCTCAATATCCTGCGGCGTACCGAGTTTGACTTTCAGGATCGGATACGCTTCAGCATGTCGGGTCTTCTCTGCCATTACTTCGGGTTCATCCAGTCCAATCGTAAACGATGTGCAAGGGGTCTTATTCGGGTTGAGCCCCCAGAGTTGATAGAGCGGAACGCCAAGTTTTTTACCGAGTCGATCATGAAGTGCCATATCAATGGCGGACTTTGCTGCGTAATTGCCGCCAAGCCTTGCTTCAACCGTCTCCATCACATCGTGAATCGCATCGAGGTCTTTGGGAAGTGACGGTGCGATAATTTCCAACGCGACACGCACCGTCTGAACGGTTTCACCATACAACCGAGCGGGTGCCGCTTCACCGATGCCACCATCAATCTCTACAGAAATCACTTGTCGGAACGCGTCTGTCGCACGACGCGCAATCTTGAACGGATGCTGGAGTTGTAAATCTGTGATGTTAGTTTTAATTATACCTTGCGGTTCGGTAAAGTGGGTTCGGTATGTCATGCGCCTCTCCGTATATCCGCCCTCCATTTCATTACGGGCTACGCGCTTTCATCTAATTAGAAGAAGACGCTTGCCTCTCTTTTAAGTATGCCATAAACCGCTTTTGTCTTTCTATCGGAATTTCTCCATCACTCTTCAGGAAAGCCCATGCCCCGAAAAAGATCGCATGCACTTCCGAAACGGTGGAAGCATTCGGATGATTCAAGGATTTGATTTCAAGTGTCATCGCCATTTTGTTCGTCTGCTGAATTTCAGGGGTTGTTCTGTCTTGAAGGGTAACAATCGGGGTCTCATAGAGACTCCTGTTGAACTGTTCAAGTATCCGCTTTAGAAACGTCTCTGTCCCCTGATTGCCTCGGTAGTGTGCCGCTACCACAATGGGTTGTTCCTTATCCCATTCCGCGTGATTAATTTGCAAATAGTATCCGCTCTCCTTGATGGCGTTAACCTTCTCTATCCGTTTTTGCACAGGCATTTTTGACTTAGCAGTATAAATATTATAAACCTTTGCCCCAGCGAGTTTCAACATCTTTTCCAACGTTGTGAGAAGTTCTTGGGTCTCAGGCGTATCCGTTTTTGAATCGAGAACGATGACGGTCGAAGCAAACGCCCCTTCTGCAATCGGGTGAAGTCCGACATCAACAATTGTTGCTTGATTCGGTCGGATGTGAATCCTGTGTTTGTTGGGATAGTAGGGGTTGGGTGCCCCAACCCCTACGGAAATGTAAAGCGTCGTTTCGCCAAAATCCTTTGATTCGGAACCTGTTAGAATAAAAAAGTGTCCCTCGGCATCTGTAGTCGTCGTCAATCCTGAATCGGTTCGTAATTCTACATCTTGGATCGGTTTTCCGGAGTCTGCATCAGAAACCTGTCCTTGCACAATCGCGCCATCAATGTTCGCGAAGTGAATCGTCAACGACTGACGGGTCTGTTGATATGAGACTTCCACCGTTGCTGTGCCCGGCGCATCGGGCGCGTATAGATAAAACTGTGCTGAACCGTCCTTTGAGAGTCGATGATCCGCTGCGAGCGTCCCGTTTGATGTTTGTGCGTAGATCGGTTCGTCGTCAGCAATTGGCATTCCCTCATTGTCCCGTGTAGTTACAGAGATACCGACGTAACTTTTTCCCTCAGCAGGGAGGGTATCTGTCCACGCCGTGAGGTCCAATACCGCAGCAGGCGGTGCCACCTTAAACCATTGCGGCGCGGGGAGACTGTGATTCCCATAATAGTTCACTAAGTCAGTCTGGACAAGATGCACACCGTTCGATAAGGGTTTATCAAGGGAGACAGTAATCAGATCTGTCCCGCGGTCGTAGGAATAGGGGACATCCACATTATCAATCTTGACACGGATGGAGTCCGTGAAGACCTGTTGACGTTTGAGCATCCACGCCCCCCGCTCATGGAGTCCGTCCATCACCTGAATCTGGAGGCGCGGCGTTTTCGTTTGGATGACGGAGGCGTGTTGCGGATCGACCAGAACACCTTTCGGAAACCCGCCTTCAACATAACGGGCAATCCCAAGAAAGTAGCCGTAGGCTTCCCTTCTCAGATAGTCGTCCTTTTGCAATCTTACTTCTTCTTCTGGGTTCGAGAGAAAAGATGCCTCACATAACACTGCTGGACATTCTGTCAGTCGCAGGACCCCAAAACCGGAAGTCGTTATTAATTTATCCGAATAAAGTCCCGATGCAGGAGAAGTGGGCAATTGGAGTGCGTCTGAGACTCCCTGCTGGACATACCGAGCAAGGTCGAGACTCTGGCGTGAGTCATCCGCATCGCCATGATACCAAGTAGAGGTATAGTTAACTTTCGGATTATCAATCCCGTTATGGTGCAGCGAGATGAAAAAATCGGCACTATTTTCGTTGGCAATTTCACTCCGCCTCGACAGACTCACATAGGAATCGTCAACGCGCGTCATGACGACGGTAGCCCCGACTTTCTGTAACATCTCGCGTAGATAGAGTGCGACCCGTAGGTTCGCCTCGGCTTCGCGAACGCCTGTGGGACCCCGTTTGTAATCTGGGACGTGCGCTTGTCCGCCGTGTCCGGGGTCCAAACAAATTTTGAAACCTTTGAGATGCCGGGTATAAGGGGGAGGTTCAAAGTGAAATGAAGCCTGCTGTTCCACAGGGGTCTGGCGTTGAGAACAACCCACAAACAACAGAAAAATCAAAAGGATTTTTAATTTTTCCTTGCGGTTCAGTGAGGCAGGTTTTGGCATTTGGGGTGCCTTTCCGTATATCCACTCTCCATTTCATTACGAGGTGCGCGTTCCGGTTTTTTAATTTTTCCTTGTCACTGACGGTTGGTGGCTGACCGTTGGCTTGTTCGGCGTGATTTCGGACGACCCAGGATCTCTGAAAGAATAATGCCTTGACGAAAAGTTTGCGGCGATAAGTTCAGCAGGGATGTCCCGGGGACGGACCGAATTCTGGTCGGGGATTCCACAGGCACTGGCGGCGGTTGTGGTTGCGGTTCTTCGACGACCGGACCAGACTGTTCTGCTTCAGGACGCGCTGGCTCTTCGGCAACCACGGGCGAGGTCTCCTCTTTTTCGTCCTCCTGCAGAATCATCTGCTCCAGTTGTGTCTCAAACGGAAAGTCTTCCATGAAAGGCGGGGGTGTATCGTCGCTCTCCGACATCGCACGCTCGCCCCCTTTTCTCTCCGCATCCCGTTGTTGTGCTTTCCGTCGACGCGCATTGCTCAAGATAGAGATCAGGATCACGATAATCAGCGGTGCCAGCATCTGAATGATACTTTCCATTTTTTAATTTTTCCTTGCGGTTCGGTGAGTGGGCATAGGGTTTTAATGTTGCTTTCCGTATACCCGCTTTCCACTTCGTTTCAAGCTACGCGCTTTTTCTAAAAAGTGTGCTAAAATCCGTAAAGGTATTGACAACTTTAGAACACTTCGCAACTCTACAGAGACTTTAAAACTTCCCGACGACTGACAACTGATAACCCTTTTACGAAAATCCGAGTGAGTGTGCAGACCGCGTTGTGTCTATCTCTTGCGTGCCACCGGGTGAAGCGATGGATTGACGCATCTCTGTATCCGCAAGGATATTACGGAGTTCATAATACGTCATCACGCTCATCCGCTGGGAATCAAAGGTGTCCGAGATGGCAAGTGGTACCTCCGCTTCTGCCTCAATCAGCTTGACGGTCATCTCTTCGACCAACGCTTTATTCTCTTCCTCTTCCGCTTGTGCGCGTGCGCGAAGTTCTTCGGCTTTCGCACGTGCGATCTTGAGTTCAGCCTGTGCCTGGTCGGTCTGTAATTTCGCGCCGACATTCTCACCGACATTTATATCGGCGATGTCGATAGACAAAATTTCAAAAGCAGTTCCCGCAGCTAAGCCCTTTGCGAGCACCGTCTCTGAGATGAGCACCGGGTTTTCCAAGACTTGCTTGTGGCTCCCTGATGAACCGATCGTCGTGATAATCCCTTCGCCAACCCTCGCACGGATTGTATCTTCAGTCGCACCCCCGACGAGTCGGTCAATATCGGCTCTCACCGTAACACGCGCTTTCACGATTAACTGGATACCGTCACGGGCGACAGCCGTAATACCGATACTCGGATCATCTCTACTGGGAATGTCTATAATCTCAGGCGTAACGCTAACTTGAACGGCTTGCAAGACATCTCGACCCGCAAGATCAATTGCGGCAGCCTGCGCGAAACCGAGATCTATGTTGGCTTTATCCGCGGCAATCAGTGCCGATACGACACTCGCAACGCGCCCGCCAGCAAGGAAATGGGCTTCCAGATCGTCCAGCGATAGATTTAAGCCTGCTTTCGTTGCGTTGATCTGAGGTTCTACAATCGCCGCGGGGGGGACACGCCGTAAACGCATCGCAACGAGATCAAAAATCCCAACCTTCACACCGGCGGCAATGGCAGTAATCCAAAGACCGATCGGAACCAGCCAACTAATAATAATGATAAACAGGATAAGCAGGACAGCAATAATTGCTACCATTGTTGGTGCCATGTTTACGATTCCTCCGTATTAACGTTCAAGTTTCCTTCACGGAACGCATTTGCCAAGGAACGCGGGACTTGCGCTTCCGCTTCAACAACTTTCGCACGCATCTCTTGGACACCTGCGGTCATCTCTTGCTTCCGAGCGACTGCCATAGCACGCCGCTCTTCTGCCTTTGCTTGTGCGACGACCAAGTCTGCCTCGGCTTGCTCGGCTTGGAGTTCCGCACCGATATTTTTGCCAACGTTGACGTCAGCGATATCAATGGAAAGGATTTCAAAAGCGGTCCCAGCATCGAGGCCACGGTCAAGCACCGTTTTCGAGATAATGTCTGGGTTTTCAAGCACATCTTCATAAGTTTCAGAGGCACCGATTGCGCTGATAATCCCTTCACCGACACGCGCGATAATCGTTTCTTCACCCGCACCGCCAACCAGCCGATTGATGTTCGTGCGCACTGTAATACGCACGGTGGCTATCAATTCAACGCCATCTAAAGCGAGCGCACTGATTTTCGGAGTCGTGATCACGCGTGGATTGACGCTGACCTGAACTGCCTCAAAGACATCCCGTCCAGCCAAGTCTATAGCAGCCGAGCGTTGAAAATTTAACGCAATTCTCGCTTTATCTGCGGCGATGAGCGCACTGACAACATTGAGGACGTTACCGCCCGCAAGGTAATGCGCCTCTAATTCAGCCGTCACGACTTTCAATCCAGCCTTGTGTGCACTGATTAATCCCTTCACAATAACATTGGGGTTCACGCGTCTGAGGCGCATCCCGATCAAGTCAAAAATTCGGAGCGGGACACCCGCTGCAACAGCGGCAATCCACAATCCAATGGGGACGAACCAAAAGAACACGATAACAAAAATTAGGACAACAAGGGCAATTCCCCCTGTAAATAGATCCACCATATCTGCCTCCTACTGTAAACTACGAACGACCACACGACTGCCTTCTACAAAAATTACTTCAATTTCGGTCTCTGCCGGAACAAATTCGCCTTGCGTGACAATATCGACACGGTTTCCACTGATAAGCGCAGCCCCTGCGGGACGCAGCGGGGTCAATGCCTTACCCGACTTCCCAACTAAACTTTCCAATTCCGATGGGGGGGCGTGAAAACCCTCTGCCTTATTTTGCGTTTTTCCCAAGATAAAGGTTTTACCGGCAGGCGTTGCACGCATGACAGATAACCCTACAATCGCCAGTGGTATAACGCCTATCAGCGTTGCCCCCGTATAAGTGAGAGTCGTCTGGAATCCAAATTTCCACCAGGCGATCCCAACACCTATCAATATAAGCAGAACCCCCGGCACCCCTGCTGCTCCAAATCCAGGAAGGATGAGTAACTCAATGAATACTAACAGGATTCCAATGCCTATCAGGAAGATGAGAAACCACATCATTTTTTAATTTTTCCTTGCGGTTCGGTCAAATCGACCCAGCAAAAAATTAATCATCTTCAACGGCTTCTACGAACACCTTGGGACCTTCCACATTTACGACTTTGACGGTGCTATCTTGTGCGATGAAATCGCCAACCGTGACGACATCCACCCTATTATTAGCGATGCGAGCCGTGCCAGAGGGACGCAAAGGCGTTAGGGCGGTCCCAGATTGTCCGAGATACGCCTGAAAATCCTCCGAACTCGACGAGTGATACCCCATCTGGGTATCCATCACTGTTGACAAAGCAAGCCTCCGAAACAGCTGCGTCTCGGGAAGGAGAAAAGCCGCGAGAATCACCAGTCCGCCACTCAAGATTACAGAGACTGAGAGCCACATCACCGCGGTCCGGAACTCATAAGCCTTGTCGAAAACGAAGAAGACGCTCCCTAACATCAATGTAATGCCGAGAATACCAGCAACACCGAAGCCGGGGATGACGAAGACCTCTACGGCGATAAGTCCAAGACCGATCAGAAAGAGTAGAAATGCCCATTCTGCACCGATTTTCGTTAGCATGTGTCCACCGAAGAAAAGTCCGACACACAGTAAACCGAGGAATCCGGGGATACCGAAACCGGGTGTCCGGATCTCTATAAAGATACCCAGGATTCCCAATGAAAGGAGAAGCGAACTGATGAGCGGATTCGTGATAAAGAAAACAATCCTATCGGCGAGTGTCGCCTCAACTTCGATAATACGCGCGCCTGCTAACGTTTTGAGACGGTTAATTTCTGAAATACCAATATCCTGCTGTCGTTGTGCAATGCCGTCTTCTGTGAGCGGCAGTTTGGTCCCATCAACCTCGACAATCTCGTATTGTGCCAATAGTTCCGTGAGGGTTTCGGCTTGTGCGTCTACGAACGCGTATTCTAATGCCTGTTGCGTCGATAACGTGAGCAGTTTTCCTTGGGCACAGAGGATTTCCATCTCCTCGCCTTCTTCTTCACGCGCAATGTATTCTTCGGGGAGGAGTTTGATAATCTGACCGTCTGTGAGTTTTACGAGGACGAGTTCTTTGTCTACCATCGCTTCAGCAATATCCGGGTTTCGGTTCTCGCGTTCTGCCGTCGCACGAATGGTTCCCTGAATATAAGAGATTGCCTTTTCTCCGACCTCTTGTCCTTGAATATTAACGGGCGCGGAATCCCCAATCGTTCCGCCCGAAGTCATAACAATCTGATTACAAGCGATAGAAATCATCGCTCCCGCAGATATAGCCTGTCGATTGACAAAAGCGATTGTTGGAACTTGTGTATCCTGGATAGACCGGATGATATTCACAGCGGAATCTACCCTGCCGCCCGGTGTATCCACATCGAAAACAATAGCGTCGGCACCAGCCGCCTCTGCTGTTTGGATGCCGTCACTGATATAGGTCCCGAGTCCGCTCCCGATCTCGTTCCGAATGTCAATCACGTAAACCAGCGCGGCGTCCTGAGCGGACAGACCGCCCGTCATGAAAAGACATCCGATAAACAGGAACACATTTTTTAATTTTACCTTGCGGAGAAATGAAATGGGTTTCATGTTGAATTGCCTTTCTTAAATCCGCCTTCTACTGCGTTACAGGCTTACTATTTTGTGTTAAAAGAAAAATGTTTCTTGCGGAATTTTAAAATAATTGGTAACCAATTCAATTATACCTGAAGACCCCGGTAAACGTCAAGACGATTTGCAATTCAACCCGATGTGAACTCTTCTTGAATCCATGAATGGAGGATATGGTTCAGGATTAAATGGACATCCTCAACGGGACCGTAGCGGTCACTGTCTACAATGACATTCACATCGCAAATCGTTGCCAATGCCCCGCCACCGAAGCCACTCCACCCGATTGTTTGACACCCAATCTCTTTGGCGTGTCGCAGTGCTCGAAGCACATTCTCTGAATTGCCGCTCGCACTGATACCGATAACGACATCACCCGGATTCACAAGATTTTTGAGTTGTTCGACGAAAACATCTTCGTAAGATACGTCGTTTGACCACGCCGTCATTGTTGCGACGTTATCCGTTAGACTTATAACACGAAAACGGGGTTTGCCGGGGACACTCGTGCCTTTTCCTAAGTCACAGGCAATATGTGATGCTGTAGAGGCACTGCCACCGTTACCAATCACAAAAATCTGCTTTTCGGCGTAATATGCCTCCATGATAACGTCTATAGAACGCCGCACGTCTGCCACTGTGAGTCGCTCTAAAACACCTTGTAGATGTGAAATATAATTTTGAATTCTCTCCATTTTGATTTTTTGATTCCCTTTCTATGATTTTCAGACGACTAATGCGACGGCAGCGAGGTCCCCCAAGGCATCACCTAATTCGGCTGGCGCGATATTAACGGCTTCTGCAGGACGGGGCATCGCGAACTTTGAAACCGTCTCTCGAATTGGGTCGAGCAAGAGATCGCCAGCGGCAACCGCGATAGTTCCGAGTAAAACGATGTCAGGGTTCAAGATGTTGACCAGATTTGCGATACCCCACCCCATGTAATATGCCGTTTCCTGAACGAGTTCTAACGCTAAAGCGTCACCCGTGCGCGCCGCTGCGAGGACATGCTCTGACTTAACGGCTTCGATCTGTCCATCGGCAAGCGTTAGCAGTGCGGTTGGCGACTTTCCACCTTTTCGTTGCTTTCGTAGTGCAGCCTGTGCGCGGCGTGCGATAGCAGGACCCGAGCAGAGTGCCTCAAGACACCCCCGTTTTCCACAGCCACACCGGGGTCCATTTGGCAGGAGTATCTGATGCCCTACCTCACCGGCACTGTCATTGGCACCGTGGTAAACCTGTCCGTCGATAACAATACCGCCCCCGATGCCTGTGCTCATCGTCATATAGAGGACGGCACTGTAGCCGCGTCCACCCCCGAACCTGAACTCTGCGAGCGCACTCGCATTCGCGTCGTTCTCAATTATCACCGGCACTTGAAATTCGGATTCCAACAGTGCTTTAAGCGGGAGCGCGTCCCAGCCGGGTAAGTTCGGCGGCGAATAGACAATCCCAGTCTTCGTATCCAATGGACCCCCGCAACTCACACCTATCGCTGAAATAGAGGTCTGTTCCACGCCGACTTGATTGACAACCTCACGCACCATGTCAAACAGCAAACCGATCGCATATTCCGGTCCCTTTTCTGAATGCGTCGGTTTACGCACCTTGCCGAGGATATGTCCGGTCTTATCAGCGACAACCGTCGCGAGTTTCGTCCCACCAATGTCTATGCCGACAACATATTCCTTCATAAGCGGGCTTTCCCTCTCTGAAGAAAGAGATAAATTGCGTCATTGACGGGCGATGAATCGCCCTACTACAAACGAAGGGGGCTGCTTGTAGTAGTGCTATTTATAGCACGTTCCGTAAATTGTCAGACCATTAACACCTACATTACAACTCATAATTCAATGCGCGCAGTGCCGGATATATCTGTTGGTATGCTTTCAACTTCTCATCGTAACGCTGCGTGAACGCCTCACGTGGATAATACACATCGCGTGGCGTAACCAACGCATCGACCGCCGATTCAATGGAATCATACTTGCCTATCGCTGTGCCGGAAAGGATGGCAGTGCCGAGACAGACACCTTCCGATATATCTAAGGCAATCACCTTTTTCCCAAACATATCCGCTTTGAGTTGGAGCCATTTTTCAGATTTCGCGCCGCCACCGATGGCACGCACTTCGTTTATCACGACCCCAGCGTCTTGAAGCATCGCGAGATTCTGTTTAATTTCGTAACTGATACCCTCCAGAATCCCTTTGATAAGCTCGCCTTTCGTCGTCGAAAGCGTCAACCCAACAATTGCTCCCTTCGATTCAAGATCGAGATGCGGCGTGCCTGAACCGGTAAAGTGGGGCAGCACCATGGCTGTCCCAGGCGCGTCAGGGAGTGCCTCCATCAGTAAATCGTAGACATCGCGTCCCTCTGCGTCTGCTTGTGCGACCTCTGCTTGCGCGAGTGTGTCTCTAAACCACCGAAGCACAACGCCACCACTGGATACAAACCCCAGTGTGACATACAATCCATCGACAACGTGCGGATAACAGGCGAAATTCCCATCTATCATGTCTTGGTTGATGACGGGTTCTGTGAAAGCGGGTGCGATACATTCGACCGTGCCGGTTGCGTCCATCACCTCACCGCTCCGAATGATCCCTGCCCCTAAAGCACCGCACGGTTGGTCATGTCCACCCGTAACGCATACCACGCCTTGCGGCAAACCGAGTTCATCGGCGACTTTGGAACTCACCTCACCTATTGGCGTGCCTGATGGCGCAGCGTCTGGAAAGAGTGCCGCGTCTACATCTGCCAAACCGAGCATTTTTTCTGACCAACCCTTGTTGATAATATCGAATGCCATCGTGCGTGCAGCGAGAGAGTAGTCCACCACAGGCGAAACACCGAGTTTGAAATAGACGAAATCCTCGAAGCCGAGGAATTTCCATACCTGTCGATAGAGGTCGGGTTGCTGCTCCTGCATCCAGATGAGTTTCGCCAAGGTATGAATATCACTCATCGGCATTCCAGTGATTTGCATCACCTCTAAAGGCGTTATGTGTTGTTTCAATCTATCGCAGATGCCGGTTGTCCGAGCATCGAAAGTGGTGATGGCGTTCGCCAGAATCTGTCCATCGGCGGACACGGGTGTTACCGCTTCACCCTGTGAAGCGACACTGATTGCCTCAATTGGATCGGATTTCGTTTGTGCTGCAACCTGTTGGATACCAGCGGATATATTTTCCCAGACGACGTTCGCGTCCAGTTCCGACCAGCCGGGTTGCGGGTGGATCAACGGATACTCGCCATACGCCTGTGCGAGCGTCGTGCCATCTTCGCGAAAGGCGATGACCTTGCACCCTGTTGTTCCAACATCTATACCCAAAAGACTCATTGCTTTCTTCCTTTTCTTTTCATACGGGATGTGACTATCCTATCATAGGTTGCGGATTAATGCAAGAATTTGTTTTCGGTTGGCTCTTGGCAATCATGGGGATGTGAAAATTGGTGCTCGATTCGATCCTCTGAAAACCCAGTTAGGGTATGGGTTTAGAGCCACTTTGGGAATTTCAGGATTTTTGGGATTACTGTAAAAAGATTGTTTTGTTGGGATAAATATAACATATTGATAAATTATCCCGTTAAAATGTTACACCTGTGTAACATTTGGTGGTGAACAGCTGTCGGCAGAAAACCCAGTACCCGTAAGGGTTTAAAGCCCTTTTCCTTATCCCTCCGTTTAAACAATCTGCCGCAAAAAGAATACGTTACCAGACCTGCGTTCAAAAAACCGGCTTTCTACGTAGTGTTTACATTTTCTTAGTGGTTATCAATATTGCTGCGAAATAGACGAATCCGAGATACCTGTGCTTGAACTTATCGTAGCGCGTTGCGACACGCCGATACTGTTTCAACCGATGAAAAAAGCGTTCAATGATGTTCCTGCGTTTATAGAGAGCCTCGTCATAAGGCCGCGGCTCGGTGCGACTGTCCCGGGGCGGGATCACCGCCACCCCACCCGCAGAGATGATCGCCTCTCTGAACGCATCCGAGAACCGGGTTTCAGATTTTCGCACGGGGCACTCCTATGGTTCGCTATATCAGCGTTAGTGTGGAGCCCCTAACTGTGTTACCAATTCTCAATTCGGGCAGCTGAGCAATTCGCACGATCCGTTTGTTGCGAAAATAATTATACCAATAGGACTTACGCATCTCCTCTTAAAGTCCCCCTGATAAGGGGGATTTAGGGGGTTTAAAGGACGAAAATTACCGCTTTTTGCGTCTATATGTCCGATATTTACTTAATTTGCGTAAGTCCTGACCAAAAAAAGTGGTGGATGTCAAGTTATAAAGTAACCCGCAATAGACTGGAACATTTCTTGAAAACGTGTTATCATTGGTTGCGGATTTACCCGTTTCGGGTATTGTAGTGTCTCAGGCTTTTATTAACGAATGGACTGCTTTTAACGATCTATATTAAAGGGGATCCTGTGATGACACACCTAAAGCTCATCGTAGATATTGCCGTCTCCGTTTTTGTGTTGGTCGCACTCATTTTTCTCATGGGGTTCATGTGCAAAATCTATCAGCTCTGCAGCAGGATTCTTCATCTTTTCAACTACACAACCCTCCGCGAGATGATAACCCAAATCGAACGGTTCTGCCGAAGATATGCGAATATCGTCAATTCAGAGACATCTACCGGAGATATTGCAGAACCCGACAGAACGTAGGCGTTGAGATGAAACCCTTTAATTTCCGACAAACCATCTGGAAAGTGATTGCAAGAAAGGTTTATTTCCCCTTCTTTATGGGCTTTTTCTGTTCTGAGCTTTATGAGGTTTTCACCGGTAAATCCCTTTTCAATGTATGGCATGACCGGCTTTTCGGAATCGTATCTGTGTGTGTTGGTATTCACGCCGTGTTTTCTTCAAGGAAAAACGGCTTTTCATCGTTTCTTTTAGATACGCTTGGCGGACTGGGACTTATAGGGACGGGTGTATATCTAATTTTGAATTGACCTGAACATTGAGGTATGTGGACTGATCTCAAAGATGAGGATCACCATCAATGAAAACAGATAAGAAAAAGGCCAAGGGCGAAAAAGACTGGTTTGGTCGGATTGTCCTGATTTTAGAAATGCTTTGGGATTTACTCACCCTATCAAGATAATGGAGAAAATGATAGAACAGGTAAAGTCTTTTGTTGAATCTCTGGAGAGAAGAAAGGGGAAACTTCAAGAGATAATTCAGGTGAAGTGCCAACGCTTATTAGGGACAAAATTCCGTAAAGTTAAGACAAGTTTTGTTTTGGAATTGAAATCCCCAAAGACGATACATTTCGCTATAATTCGCAGCATTTCGCAGCGTTTCGCAAAGAGGGAAAACCATGAACACAGAGCCCCAAAACAGAAAACCCCAGTTACCAGAGTTGCCACGCTCCATTGAAGAGGTACCCGTTGTTTATGACCAGCAAGAACTGGATACGGCGGAAAAAACAGGCATCGAAATATGCCAAGACAGTATTGACCCGGTGCTTTTCATTTTTACAGTGAAACTGCGGATTGATGATAAAAATCTGTTAAAAATAGAGGTGCCGCGAAGTCTGTTTATTCATAAGACCTCTAACGGTTACTTCATTCGTCAGGGAAGTAGTAAAACAGAGATGCCTACCGAGCAGTTAGCTCGATTATTTCAAAGCCGATCGCAGGCACGTATCATTGCTTTCGATGAACAATTCGTCCCGAATACGAGTAAAGACACACTCAAAAGCGACCTCTACGAGCGATTTATCACGCAAAGCGCGACAGCGGATGCGGTAGAAGATTTGCTGCTGAAAAGACGTTTGTTGGTCAAAGAAGACCAGCAGAACCGTGTCTCTGTCGCGGGAGTCCTGATGTGTCATGACAAACCCGATGATTACCTCTATAACAGTTTCATTCAGGCTGTTTTCTATCGTGGGAAGGAAAGAGACGCGAACGACCAGATCGATGCAAAGGACTTTAGGTGCCCCTTGGACCAACAGATAATAGATGCTATGGGATTTGTCTACAGATACAACGCGGTCGCCGCACGGAAGGACATCGGCAGGATAGACTTCCCAGAATACAGCATGCGTGCCGTGTTTGAAGCAGTAGTGAACGCGGTTGTCCACAGGGATTATTCCAAAACGGGTTCAAAGATTCGCCTGTTTATGTTTTCTGACCGACTGGAACTTTACTCTCCAGGGGCACTGGCGAATACCGTGACAGTGGACAATTTACGCTACAGCCAAGCCACGCGTAACGAACTCCTTGCTCGCTTACTTTCAGAAATTACATTGGACGATGATATGAGCAGGCAGGTGGTGCGTCGGCTCTTTTTGGAACGCCGAGGGGAAGGGGTCGGTATCATTTTGAACGAAAGCGAAGCACTGAGTGGCAGGACACCTGTATATGAAATGTTTGACGAAGAATTGCGGCTGACAATTTTTGCCGCGAAACCCCCATGGCAAGCAGAAGTATAAAGCAAATTGACAAAATATACGGTTTTAGAGTAAAATTGAGGGCAACTCACAGTTTCTGACACGCACGCGAAACGTTCAATAGCGATAAGGAGTCTAAAAATGCTAACGCAAGAACAGGTCGAATTTTACCATGAGAACGGGTATCTCAAGGTAGACCAACTCTTCGCACCCGCGGAGACGAAGGAATTGGCATCTGAAATGGTGCGGATTATCAACAATTGGGGGCAAGAGACAATCGGGTGGCCCGGACCGTGGCGCACACGCTACCTCAAGGACGAGGACCAGCAGACGACGAAAGCTGTCTTTATGCACAATCCCCATTTCTACTCCTCCGCATGGGGACGGGTGATCTTCCACGAACGCTTGACGGGCGCGGTGCAATCCCTCATCGGCGATACCATTCAATGGCACCATACCGTGCTACACGCGAAGCCACCGGAAAAAGGAACACCCTTCCCGATGCACCAGGACTATCCCTTCTATCCACACGATGGACTCGACTTCGTGGATTGCCTCGTCCATCTCGATGATGCACCCTTTGAGAGTGGTGCCTTGCGGGTTGTCCCCGGCAGCCATAAGGAAGGCCCCCGGGAACACATCACAGGTGAAGGCACAGCACCGCATCTGCCGACTGATAAATTCCACCCAGATTTCATTGACTCGATCCCGATTCCGGCAAAGGCTGGGGATGTCATTTTCTTCAGTTATTGCCTAATCCACTGGTCTGAGGTCAATCGGACAGAGCAGTGGCGGAAAGCCGTCCGATTCGGATACCACAAGCCGGAGATGCGACCCGTCGGACGCGATCCAGAAGAACCTTACAACAACATTATGGCGGGCGGGTTCAAAGCGAATCCAACTTCCGAGCAAATAATGGCTTAAAAAAAAGAAGGGGCGGTTTTCAAACCGCCCCTTTCAAAACCGTCAACGACGTTTTATGTTGCCCCAGGTGGTTGACAGTTTACCGCCCGGTTGAACCGCCAATCCCCCGATTGTTTTCATAGCAAGATTCATCTCCTCAACACTAATCACCCGATTCCACATAAAGACTTCGGCAATGACTGCATTTAACCACTGTCCGTCTTCACGATGGGCAATGAACACAGGACGATTACCGGCTTCACAGGGACCATTGCCGTTATCACCTGCTTCCGCGACTGCGGCTTTGGCCCCGTCTACGTAAACGCGGACACCCTCCTTCAAGAGAAATGTGCCACATTGGTGGATCCACTTGCCTTGTGGTGCGGTGCCTGCGGTGTGTGGCTCTGAAACCCCGGAACCCGGGCAGGTCCAGACAGACATGCCTGCGCCGAAGTCGTCATAGACATAGAGGGCGAACTCCCACTGCCCACCAGCACCTTTCATCACGATAGGTTGACGGGTTTGACCGTGGCCATCCGTCCCAACCTTTAGCGGTTTCACCCACGCGCAGATCGTAATGCCCTCCTTATCCTCAAAATGTGAATCGATGTCCTCGTTCTGACCTGCCATGTCGATCTTGACGTAGGTTGCCTTGCCATCAAATTCCAACGCTTTTCCGATATCGTTGTGCTTGGCATCGACCGATTTTGGGGCACTCTTACTCAATTCTGTATCGAAGGCGTGGGGGCCGTGGTCGGCGACCGTTTCACCTGTGCCTTCGTTCAGCGGTAGATACATCCAAAGTCCATCTTCAATATCCGCGGCATTCACAAGAAGAGTTGGCACAGCAAACAGTGCTATCAAGATCGTAAAAAGTATAACCTGACGCATTTTTTCCTCCTTTGGAATTCATAGATTCTCTTACATAATCGTTTGTGACTACCTTTGACGCGCCATACGCGCCTGGGCAACCCGCAAAAGATTTTGCGTTTCAACAGTATCTGGATTCAGTTGTAAGGCTCTTTCAAAAGCCTGAATGGCTTCTGGATACGCGTCCGCTTTTGTATGGCAGACACCGAGTTCATGATACGCTTTAGCGTTTGTCGGATAGATGTGAATAACCGTGGTGAAGGTTTCCACGGCACGACTGAGTTGTTCTGTTTCTCGATAGACGAAACCCAGCTGCATCAGTGCCTCGACGAAGTCAGGCTGCCGGGTTATCGCCTGTTCAAGGGCGAAAATGGCTTCAGGGAACATGCCTTTGTGTCTGTAAGCGAGACCGATCCCATAATGTGCATAGACGAGCGTAGCATCACGCGTGAGTGCTTTCTGGTACTCAGCAATCGCCGCATCCAGCCGTCCTGCGAGTCCGTAGGTTCTGCCCAAATCGACATAAGCCTCCGCCATGTCCGGTCGTAACTGAAGAACGCGCTTATACGCGGCAATCGCCGCATCGAGTTTCCCCTGCATTACATACACTGTGCCGAGGTTATGGTGTGCCTCAATAAGCGTCGGTTTTATTTCAATAGCCTGTCGGTAAGCCGCCGCTGCCGCTTGCAGTCTCCCGGCACGTTGGTAAGCCGTCCCTCTGTTATTGTAGTCCTGTGCAGAGGGGGAAACCGATGATTTTTTGGATGTCGCGGATGCAGCCTTTTTTTCACTCGAGATTTGGTCGTTGTCTTGACATCCGATCGTTAACCCCAAAATTGCCAGAAAGAGGCATCCATACATCAATCGTTTCATTTTTTTGACCCATTTTCGACTATCTCTATCAGTTGGTTTGCCGCAAGTTCTACGTACTGGTCTATCTCACCAGAGGGCCATCGGATTTCAAGATGTGTAACCCTTTCGTTTTTCTCCAATCCGAAGGTCAAGGTCATTTCACTTTGGGAACAGTAACTACCGCCGGTCCGAACGATTTGCTGCTGGATGCTATCCCCCAGCGTTAACCGGACGCTTGTCCCGATGCCGTCGCGATTGCTACGGGTCCCCATAACCTTCACTCGGAGATAATTGGATGAAGGTTCACTGTCGTTACGCAGGAGCCATACAGTGCCGTAATCTTTGGTAACGCCGTTATTGGTGACAAGAAGGTCCACATCCCCATCGTTATCGTAATCGCCATACGCACAACCGCGTCCGACGCCTATACGATCAAGCCCAGCAGCCTTACCGATGTCTCGAAACGTTCCGTCTTTCTGATTTCGGAAGAGTGAAGGGGGTTGGGCATAAGGGATATGCTGTTGATAATGCAGCACCTCCGGCTCAATATGTCCATTAACGCAAAACAGGTCGAGCGCGCCATCCAGATCGCAATCGAAAAACAGGATCCCAAACGTCAAAGACCGGTAACTTGGCTTCCCAATTCCGACGCTATCTGTTCTATCGGTAAAGTAAGCCGCGCCCGATTCTGCATAGTAAAATCCCGTCTTCTCGTTGCTAAAATTACCGATAACGATTGCAGTGCCGCCAGTGTTATAGACATCCGCTGCGTCAATCCCCATACTGCCCCGCGCTTTACCTGTCTCACTGAAAGCGACTCCCATCACCACGGCTTCGTCGGTAAATGTGCCGTCCCCGTTATTGCGATACAAAAAATTAGGCGCAGTATCGTTCGCCACCGCGAGGTCAATCCATCCGTCATGATTGTAATCCAAAAGGGTTACACCGAGGGATTTCCCTATGGGATTATACAATCCTGCCGCTGATGTCATATCGGTGAACGTGCCACTGCCTTGGTTGCGATAGAAACGACAGGATTGACCCGGATAGACGGTAGGCGTGCAGTAGGTCCTGTATTGTTTCGCGCCAGACGGATTTACCGTGCACGGAACATCGGTTTCAGGGGTCCATTCAACATAGTTACAAACAAACAGATCCACCCAACCGTCTTTGTCGGCATCGAAGAAGGCTGCACTTGTTGACCAACCCATATCGCCTACTTTGGCGAATTCGGTGACATCTGTGAAAGTGTTGTCACCATTATTACGAAAGAGTCGATTTTTACCTACGTTGGTAAAGTAGATATCGAGGTCGGCATCGTTATCATAATCGGCAGCGGTTATGCCCATACCATACATCGGCACGTTGAGTCCCGCTGCCTCAGTAATGTCAACGAACTGTCCGTTCCCGGCGTTTCGGTAGAGTTTCGGGGTATCCACGGGACCTGCAGGTGTCAAACGCGTCCCATTTGCGAGCAGAATGTCCAAATACCCATCCGCATCGTAGTCCAAAAAAGCGCAGCCTGCTCCCATCGTCTCGGGCATATAACGTTCACCGGTTGCCCCAGTAAAATGTCGGAATTCAATGCCGGCGGCATCAGTGACATCCGTAAATTTTACATCTGCCGCCGCAGCGATACATAGGGAAACAAGGACAGTAAAGAAAATAGAGATCCACAGGTGGACATCAGGTTTTGTAAAACTCAACCGTTGTGCCTGCCATATCTTCCACTTTTTCTATCAACGCCTGACGTTCGTCATCGTCCATGCCTGTAAAGGTCTTCGCAATGTCAATCTTCTCTTGCATCTGTTCCGCAGTGTCTGGACCCGTAACGAGTGTGCTTATGGGCAACGACCAAACGAAACGCACGGCTTCGGAGACACTGACGCGATTTGGGACAACTTTCGGATTCAGACCGTGTCTGCCGTGCTGCGAACCCCCGAAGAAACCCCCGTTCGCTAACGCTTTCATTCCGATCACGCCAATATTTCGCTCAATGAGCGTCGGCACGACTCTCTCAATGAAACTCTCGTAACTGACGTCGACGAGATTCATTGCCAATTGACAGGTGTCAAAAATATCGGTCCGTTCGAGGACGCGTTCGTGCGCGGCTGGACTTGTATGTCCAGTGAACCCAATATAGCGGGTTTTGCCACTCGCTTTCGCTTCCAACATAACGTCGAGGATACCGTTATCAATCCGATCATCGACGTCTACAGGGTTTTTTACAGAGTGCATCTGCCAGAGGTCAAGCCGATCGGTATTCAAACGTGTCAGTGAACCCTCAAGGTGTTCCTGCGCTTTCGCGGCGTTGGGTGCTGTCGTCTTCGTCATCAGAAACACATCATCGCGATATTTTGGGACCAGTAGTTTACCGAGTCGCCGCTCGCTTCCACCCGCTTGATAGGATTCAGCACTATCGAAGAAGCGCACACCCCCTTCAAGCGAGATCTCGATCGTTTTCTGAGCCTCTGCTTCGTTCATCTCCCCGATATGCCAGCCACCTACACCGAGCATCGTTACGGCTTCACCGGTGCGTCCAAACCTCCGTGTCGGCAGGAGGTTACCTAAGCGATCACTCACAATACCTTCTTCATCACCCTCTGCACACGCAGATGACAAGAGAACGCCTGTTGTCAAACTTGCCATTGATTTTAGAAATGCACGTCGGTCAATCATGGTTATACCTCCATTGGTTTCCTATGAACATTCTAAATCATTCTTGGATTTTTGTCAACCATTTTTTGATCGGCAATGAATGCCAAATTTTTCCTTGATTTAAATAGTGTTGTGCCTCTATAATTAAGAGTCCAGCACAGTATGATTTTTTTATGTTCCATACGGATACGAAATTTGAGGCATGAGAACATTTTGCAGAAGACAATCCCCGATAAACTTGTTGTGCTAACCTTCGACGATGGGTGCAAATCACAGGCGACAGTCGCCGCCCCGATCCTTAAAGGGTATGGCTTCGGTGCAACTTTCTATATCACCGAAGGACTCAACTTCCTCACCAACAAAGAAGCCTATATGACGTGGGAAGAGGTCAAAGGTCTACATGACGACGGTTTCGAGATTGGGAATCACACGCGCCATCACCGAAACGTCACGCAGCAACCCGCTGCGGAACTCAGTGCGGATTTGGTGCACATTGACGCTCGTTGTGAGGCTTACGGTATTTCGAAACCCACAACGTTTTGTTACCCAGGTTATAGCCACGGTGAAGCAGCCGTCCACGTGCTCGCTGAACACGGCTTTCATTTTGCCCGACGCGGTGTTGCTCCAGAGTTCCCTTATAGCGGAGAAGGCGACCGCGGGCCGGCTTACAATCCAACCCGGCATCATCCTCTCTTAATTCCAACGACAGGCGCCTCTGGTCCCAATTGGAACTTTGATGACTTCACGTGGGCACTCACCCAAGCAACAGCCGGAAATATAACGATCCTGACGTTTCATGGGGTTCCGGATATTGAGCATCCATGGGTCCACACAGAACCAGAGCAATTTGAAGCGTATATGGCATATCTCTACGAAAACGATTACAAGGTCATTGCCCTCCGAGACCTCACTGACTATGTGAAAGGCAAGGTCGCTACACAATTAAAGGCTTTACTTAAAGGCGAAAAGGAGGTATAGTAGGTTGGCTTTCTAATCACACTTGCTTACCTTGATAAACTATGCTAAGAGAATTTACAAATAATTTGACTCGATGGGATAGATTGCTGTTCTACCATATCTTTAGTTGGGGCGATAAAAAAATTTTGAATTGCTCATTTCGCGTCATCTCTTGGAGTGCTAACGGGTGTCTGTATCCGTTTCTGGTGTTATACGTGCACTTGACATTCGGATCAGCTACCAGCAAACCACTCCTTCTATCCGCGATACTTGCATTTCCACTTGAAAGACTCCTCTACCACTTCCTCAAGCAAGCAATGAAGCGCGACCGACCATACGAGCGGATTGTCGACGTTCAGTTTCGGGTGCGTCCACCCGATCGTTTTAGTTTTCCGTCGGGACACACTGCCTCTGCGTTTGTGATGCTGACGCTGTTGTCGAGCACGCTCCCACCTTTACAGATTCCGACGCTGTGCTGGGGCACTATGGTCGGTGTGTCGCGCGTATATCTCGGTGTCCACTATCCGACAGATGTGCTCGCCGGCGCGCTCCTTGGACTACTTGCCGGAGAGATGGGTATGTACTTTATGATGTAGGCGGAAAGTATTTTATAGGCAGATTCCCTTTGGGCTGCAGAAGATGCTTGTCAACCGGATACTTCGACAGAGGTCACCCATTCACCACACAGACAGACGCTTGCACAGGTAACCTTGAACGGATTTATGGTAAACCTTAGAATTAATTGAGGACTGCATAAGTCCTATTTATCAAACTCACGTTGTAAAAAGGAGTTTAAATTTTGGTAAATCATTTGTATATGTTTACAATTTTTTCTTTTTTGTTATGCGGTATCATCCTATTTTTCGTGGGATGTAGTGAAAATGCTGGTGACATACTCACTCAAATTGAACCTACTCCACAGACCCCCAACTTTTTCAGCACGGAGGAATGGGAACTCGTTGTGAGTTTATCTCCCCTGCCTGGGGCACCACCGCCAAATCCTACGAATCGCGTTGCTGATGATCCAGGGGCTGCAGCACTCGGACAGAAGTTTTTCTTCGACTTCCGATTTTCAGAGCATGGCACAATTGCTTGTTCAACATGTCACTCCCCCTTCTATGCGTTTTCGGATATTGAATCGACTTCATTCGCCACCGACCGTGGCACAAGAAATACACCGACGGTGCTCAATGCCGCCTACAATGAATGGCAGTTGTGGGATGGGAGATCGGAGACGATGTGGGCACAAGCGTTGTTTGCACTTGAAGGTGAAGGCGAAATGGCAGGCACACGCCTACAATATGCTCATGTTATTCAGCAACACTACAAAGCCGAGTATGAAGCAGTGTTTGGTCCGCTCCCTGAACTCGAAGACAGTAACCGATTTCCGCGGAAGGGTAAACCGGGAGATCCGGCGTTTGATCACATGTCCGAAGCGGATCAGGTTGCTGTGAACACTCTCTTTTCCAATATCGGTAAATCGGTTGAAGCCTATCAACGCCTCCTAATTACGCCGGATGCACCGTTTGATCGGTATGTCGCAGGCGACCCAACGGCGATTTCGCCTGAGGCGAAGCGTGGCTTAAAGATATTCGTTGGAAAAGGGGGGTGTGTCAACTGCCACAATACACCCACGTTTACAGACAACGAATTCCATAACATCGGTGTGCCGTCTGGGTTGGAAGAGGATAAAGGACGTTTCCAAGGCATTCCGAAACTGCTAAATAATATATTTAACAGTGCGGGAATCTATAGTGATTCAACAGCAAAATCTGAGCAAATGTTGAACGTTATGGAACCGAAACCGGAAGACCAAGGTGCGTTCAGGACACCGACACTCCGAAATGTCGCCGAAACGGCTCCATATTTCCATACAGGTGAATTCCCGACACTCCTGTACGTCCTTGAATTTAAGAATGATGGTGGGTTCACAACTATGTTCCCGGGTACAACTGCGGTGCTGATAGAACCTCTTGGACTCAGCGAACAAGAACTGAATGATTTAATCGCGTTCATGGAAACGTTGACAGGGGCGTTGCCCCCGGAACACTTACTCAACAGAACTCCACCTTAACAGGCAGGGACAGGCGTATCTCATCAAAGTATCACAAACGTTAACAGGTAACGCTCGCCCGCGCGTTTCCTGATGGGTCCCTTAATAAGGTGTATCGTTCGTGGTCAAGGCGCACCACCGCGAAGCGAATAGGTGATTAAAGAGCGCGTTCTGTGCTTCGGGGGTCTTAATTTCCTTCAACGCTAAAGCGGCATGGAAACGGACATATCGGTTCTCATCTTCCAATTGCGCGACAAGCGTAGGAATTGCGAGGGCAGCGAGTGTGCCTAATTTCGCCAAGGAACGGGCGGCGTTATCCCGAACCCAATGATAGTTGTCCTGTAATCGAGTCGTCAATATCTCTACCACCTCGGACAAATCCATCTCTTCTGAAACCTGTTGCCCGATGAGCCCCAACCCTTCCGTGGCGTGTCGTCTGACCCATTCACTGTCATCTTGTGCAGCATGGGTCAATGCGGGTAGTGCTTCCTGTGCGACTTTTCCCATATCCGCCAAGGCAAACGCCGCGCTTGCCCGCACCGAAGCATCTGTTGCTTGCAATGCGTCAATGAGCGTCGGAACCGCGGGGGCACCCGTGAGGCTTAAAGCATAACCGGCATATTCACGAATCGTATGGGATCGACTATACAACGCTTGCTTCAAGATAGGCACAGCAGGCACACCCACCCGTCCTAAGCGATACGTTGCGTTGAGTCGTTCTCTCTCATGCGTGCTGTTCAAAGTGCCTATAAGGGTATCCACCTCCGTCTGCGAGACACCGTTGCTCGTTCCGTTCTGTTTTCCGTTATACCAGTCCCATAGCGATTCCCATAATTCGGGATGCTCGGATTTTTCCCGGTTGCCGAGGGCGTGCCAGTCGTCTGTCGTATGCTGCCATATAGGGGTTTGCGGTTCATCGAGTCGGATAAAGAGGAACTTCAACATATATCGTTTCTTGTCACTCCGATTCGGCATCGCGCGGTGCCATAAGTCGTAGTGGACAATTGTCACAGTGCCCGCTTCGCCAGTGAGGGCGAGGTCAGGCTGTTCATGCGCACTTTCACCCGTCTCGTAATACTGCGAACCCGGTAGCACTGCAGTGGGTCCCATATCCTCCGTGACATCCTGCGGGTAGTAGAACGCCATCGTCCAGCGACATCGGTGGCGACGGATCTGCTCGTCCCCTTCGTAACTATCTTTATGAAAATTCTGGCCTTCACTCCCTTGTTGATTGAAATGGCAGTATCGGTGTGAGTGCATCGCGTAGTTTTCACCGAGCACGCTTTGCATCGCGCCGTGAACGATGGGCTGATCGAAAACCTCTTGAATTTCAGGGATGAGGGGTAGGACATTGTTGCCCAAATTGCCTGTGCCTTCAAACATTGCATCGAGTTGCTGGTAAACGTTCTCGTGAAAACTCGGCGGCACATCGACTTTTACCTTGACGTACCCGTTGATAATGAAATCCCGCATCTCTTTATCGGTGAGTTGGAGTGCTTGGTTGTTCATATTATGTTCCTCAGGAGTTTACAGTCTGCTGCTTTAGAATTAGTAAATCATATATGTCTCGGGGTGTCAATCAAAAAGTGTGAAATCATTTCTTCACTGCGCCGAAAGTGACGCCACGCAGGAGATGACTCCGCATCAGGAAGGTAAAAACGGCAACGGGTAGGAGAAAAACAAAGGTCCCGGCGGCGATTTTTCCCCAATCCATACCCGTGGAACCCGTCGCACTCGTAATTGAAGGGGGGGCGGTCACAGCTCTACCGCCGACCTCTGTCAGAACCAAGGCAAACGCGAACTCGTTCCACGCCGTAATGAGACAGAACACGGCAGTCGCGGCAATGCCTGTGACGGATTGCGGTAAAATGACCTTTAGGAAAGTTTGGAACCGTGAGTAGCCATCAACGAGTGCTGCGTCCTCATACTCCTTTGGAATTTCGTCAATAAATCCCTTCATGAGCCACACCGCAAACGAAACATTGAAAGTGGTATAGAGCAGAATCAGTCCGAAGTGTGTATCCCGCAACCCGAGCGCACTGTACATCAGATAGATCGGAATCACAACCACGACAGGGGGGAGCATGCGGGTGCTGAGGATAAAGAAAAGCAGATCGTCCTTGCCTGCGATGTCGAATCGGGAGAAGGCGTAAGCCGCAAGTGTTCCGAGTCCTACAGCAAGAATCGTGCTACCGCCACCGATGATGATGCTATTGAGCAGCTGATAAAAATACTTCGACCCACCGTTTGCCAGTGCGACGCAAATCGCTATCGTTCCGAAAACACTTGGTAAGACGAGGGTGAGTCGCTGTTTTTTGGCAGTTTGCGATGTCAATCCCCCAGTCTTTCTCCACGGAACAATCAAGGGATAGGCTATAATTGTGCAAACGATGAGTAGCAGAAAGTTAAAACGGGCATCCGTTTGGAGCCGACTCCGCAGTGGTGGCAGCGTCAGAAAACTATAGAGACACGTTAAAATGAAAAGACTGTTCCAGATGAAGCCGAGATTTCGGAGGGACAAGGCACGGGGTAACCTCACATTGAAAAGAGAGAAGAAACCGAACAACAATAATCCGACGACTACCTCTCCTAAAAATAGATACGTTACCCCTGGGACCCCTTCTGACGGCATCAACTTCTGATAGTTCTCTAACGATATGTCAAAAACGAACTTCGGAAGTTTTGTGGTAATATCAGACAGGGTCTTTAGCGATGTCGCCAAAATCCAGTAAATCGGGGTGATGTAGACAAGCACAGCCACAGCGATGAGTGCCAATATAAGGTAGTGGACAAAGTTTTTCCGATGCCGCATTATGTCTCCTGTGCCTCCTCTCCCTTGACGCGATTCAGGTATTTCACGTAAATATTGCTCAGGGCAACGATAATGATGAGTAGAATATACGCCATCGCGCACGCTTTACCGGTGTTGTAGTTGCGGAAGGCGAGTTTATAAAGATTCATGGACACAGTCTCTGTGGCGGTCCCAGGTCCGCCCTCACGCGTGAGTACATAGACGATGTCGAACATCTTGAAAGCATCCATCGTCCTGAACAGCAGGGAAATCAGTAAGAGTGGAGAGACTAACGGCAGGGTAATCCATCGGAACTTGAACCAAGCGGAGGCTCTATCGACATCCGCAGCTTCGTAAAGAAATTTCGGCACTGCGCTGAGTCCTGCCAAGGCGATCAGCATCATAAATGGCGACCACATCCATGTATCCACAATCACAACGGCTAACATCGCGACCTTCGGATGGGTCGTCCAGCCGATAGGCGAGTTTAAAAAGGGACTGAGAAAAAAGTTCAGCAAACCGGCGTTATCTGAAGAGAGGATAAACCGCCAAAAGAGTCCAACGACCACAGGCGATAGCATCATCGGTAGCAGCAACAACGTTGTGACGAAGCCTTTATACCGGAAGTCCCGATTCAGGAGCAGTGCCAACCCGAATCCGATGAAGAATTGCGCTGCGACTGCAAGGATCACGAAATAGGCGGTGGTTTGAAAGTAACCCCATATCTCTGGATCGGCGAGGAGGCGTGAATAATTACGGACACCGATAAATCTTGGGGCTGCGGGCATGGAGGCTTTGTAGCGATGGAAACTCAGATACAGCGACCACAGCAGCGGAAAAATGTTCATCAAGATGAGCAAGATCATGGTGGGCATGATAAATGCCATCTTCAACTGGTAATCACTCATCCCGCGCGATGTTTGGTGTGGGTGGTTGGTAAGCATATTTATTGCGAAACTTATGAAGGATATAGGATGGAAGGGTGGAAGGATTTGGAGGGAAGAGTGGAAGGGTAGAAGGATCGGATAATTTCCAATCTTCCAATCTTCCAATCTTCCAATCTTCCGATCTCTACTCGTCGTAGTAGCCTGCGTCCTCAAAGATTTCCTCATGTTTCCGCGCGATGGTGTCCAATGCTTCCTTGGCAGACTTGATTTTGGAGATGGCTTCACTCCAATTCGTCTGGCAGACTTCTAAGAGTTCTGCGTATTCCGGCACTGCCCAGAAATCGCGTAGATACGGGAAACTCGCGGCGAAAGCTTCGTTAAAAGGAGTCGCTGTCTTAAAGATATCCGACTGTAACACCTCTTTGTGTGGCGTGAACCCACCGAGGGCTGCCCATTTCTCTTGCACAGGTTTCTGCATAAACCATTTCATGTATTGCTTGGCAAGATCCTTGTTTTTGGAATAAGAGGAAATCGACATGCCCTGTCCACCGATGCTGATATAATGTCCTTTCGGACCCGCCGGGGCGATAAAGAAACCGCTCTTGTCGTGAGAAATTTTATTCGATTCTGGGTTTAAGACCCCGGGGAAAAAGGCGAAGTAGTTCATCGCCATTGCGACCTTCCCTGCATTATAGGCACCGAGCGTCTCTGACCAATAGTAGTTCGGGGCATCAGGCGGTGAAAACTGGAGCAGATCTGTGTAAAATTCAAGGGCTTTAACGGTGTCCTCTGTGTTAATGTGCCCGGCGACTTTATGGGTGTCTGCGTCGCCATAAGCACCCCCAAAGCTCCACATCACCTGTTGGAACCCCATCGTAATGCCGTCATATTCCTTGCTATACCATGTGGCAATACCGTAGAGGTCTTTATCTGGACGCGTGAAAAATTCGGCGATATCGCGGAGGTGGTCGTAGGTTTTCGGTGGCGCGAGTGCGTAGCCATACTTCTCTTGGAATGCCTTCATTTCGTTTGGATCTTCAAATAAGTCTTTCCGATAGACATATCCAGCGGCATCTACCTCCGCAGGTAATGCCCAGTAGGTTCCGCTCCCTTTTGGATACTCAGCAAAGGCTGTCATCGCGGGTCCATAGATAGAATCGACATCTATGTTCTCATTAATCCAATCCGTTAGATTGATATAATTCTTGCCCTGAGAGTTCCGACCGAGCCATTGGCTGTCGCCAATCACAATGTCGTAAAGGTCGCTTTTTCCGACAAAAGCCGTGAAGACCTTATCTTGGAAATTGGGCCACGGGATCTGGATCACATCGACAGCAATGCCGGTTTCGGCGGTAAAGTCTTTCGAGAGCTCCTGCAAGTAATTAGCGGGATCCCATTCTGCCCAGACAATGGTTAAGGATTGGGATTGGTGGTTATCCGCTTTCGCGGTACTCACGAACGCAAGTGCAAGTATTAGCACGAAAACAAGACTTATGCGAACACTTTTCATGTTTTTTGTCCTCCGTAGAAAGATCATGCGAGTTGTTATCGGCACCTGTTGAAATTGATACACGGTTCGGTGCCATAATCCCGCATTATAAACGGATCCTAAAATTTTTTCAAGAGAAATTATCTGAATGGGAGTGTCTGTTAAAGTTCACCGATGCAGAACACGGTATTCTTTGCTGCTAAACTCCGAATTTCGGAATAGTGATAAACTTGGGTAACTTCCACACCATTTTCAATGATGGGGGTGGGGCGTTCGATAACGAAGTCAGCGAAGTCCGGTGCGTTAAAAGCAACGTAGGCAAGGCTGAACATCTCAATCTGCCGATCGTATCGCTTTGACAGATCTGGAAAGAGAACAATGCCTGTATCAACTTGGTAGATGCCTGCGTTTTCATCTATGTTCATTGTTTTAACGGGACACTCGATAATTGCCCGCTGGTGTGTATGGGTGTCCCATATTTCTGTGTGCGTTACGATGGGTAGACATTTTCGTGTCGCCTCAAAGATGGCTGCGTTGCTATCGAGGACCCGAACCGGCGATGCCTCTTGAACGTCAAACAGGGCACCTCCCCAATACTCCTGCGCAGGTCTATACTCGACGTAGCTATCGTTGCAGTAAGCATGCCTTCTGAATACCGCTATATGCGCTTCACCAAAAACAGGGAGGAAGTCATAGTTTGGATTGATGAAGAGATTTTTCTCCGCAAAGGTGTGTTCGCTCTTACAGGAACCACATTGGTAATAATCGCTGAAACTTCCATCTGTGTCATCTATGATGCGGCATCGAGATTCGACCCAAAAGCGGGGGGCATTCCCGTTGCCAACAGAGTTAATAAAAGAAAGTCCATAATCCAGGCACTTCATTAATTTTCCTCTCGGTGTGGTATGTGAGTCAGTAAACTCATTTTATCCCAGTTGTGATTTACCTGTCAAGAGATCTTGACTTTCCCCCTTAACTACGCTATAATAGACATACTAAAAATTCTTGGAGGGACATCATGGCGACGCGAGAAGCCCAAACATACCTCACACCAGAAGAATACATTATTTTAGAACGCAAGGCGATACCTGATGCGGAAACCGTCAGAAGCGAATACATGAATGGAGAGATTATTCCTATGTCTGGAGCAAGTTTCGCGCATAATCTGATAACAATGAACATTTCTGCAAGGTTGCATACCAGCTTGATGGGTACTGAGTGTGCTGTTTTCGCCAACGAAATGCGTATCAGCATTCCGACAACAAAATCCTACTTTTATCCTGATGTGGGGGTTGTCTGTGCAGAACCTCGTTTTGAAGACGATGTTTTTGACATGCTCTTGAACCCGATTGTCGTTATAGAAGTGCTTTCACCCTCCACCGAAGTGTATGATCGCGGTGAAAAATTCGCGCACTATCGCCAACTCACCTCGTTGCAGGAATATGTCCTTGTGGCGCAAGACCAGGTTCGTGTTGAACACTACCGTCGCCAAGAAAGGCAGTGGATCTTTACCGATTTTGAAGGACCTGATGAGATGCTACTATTTCCTTCTATCGAGTGCGAATTGCCCTTGCAGGAGATCTACGAACGCGTCACGTTCCGTGATTAAGGTTTTGGAAAATCCTGCGATGCTAAACAGCACAAACGGATACTTACAAAGTGCCACATTTGCAATTTTGACAACACAGTAGGAAGTGTATAATTATGAAATATCCTCTTAACGAACGAATTAGTAAAATTCGAGATTTAATCAATAGTTCCCGCAAGCAAAATCTCTTAATTCGAGATTCCACCTTGTGGTACATGCTTTGCAGTTGTATGGATACTATTGGGGACACAGAAGAAGCGTTAGAAAGTTTTCTAAAATTAGACACTGATAGTTCTGACAAAGGCAGAAATTATTTGCGTATCTATGGTGCTTTGCAGGCTCTCTATGTGCAGCAAGAAGCCGTAAAAAATCTACATGAAGCTCTTAAAATTCCGTACACCAAGGATACTGCATTAGAAAAAATCCGGCATATTCGCATTGACGCTGCTGGACATCCTACAAATAGAGGTAACAAAAAAGCATTTAACTTCATTACCCGCGTAACTCTTAGTGCTCAAGAGTTTCATCTAATGACACTCTATCCAGCAAAATCAGGAGGTAAAGCACTTAATTCCAAGCATGTGGATATAAGTGTTCCTGATTTAATTGCAACGCAAAAAGGAGTTTTTGAAGATGTTTTGAATAACGTAATTGAAACTTTAAAGGAAGAAGAAGTGGAACATAGAAAAAAATTTGCAGATAAAAAATTAGCTGATGCCTTCCAGCATACAACATATCCATTTACAAAAATATTTGAGGCTATTTTGTCCGCAGATTCGGCCCATGCTCAACTTGTTGGTTATTATGTTGATCAGATATTAAAATCCGTTGAGACCTTTAAGGCTGGATTGAGAGAACGAGATGAACCGGATGACAATATAGAGGACATATACAAAAATCTTGATTATGCCTTGCAACACATCAAGGCATGCTTTTGCGCCCCGGATGAAACTCACATCCATGCGGACGATACCTACATCTTCGCAGACTTTACACAACGGCAAGTAGAAACCTTGAAAGTAATTGCCCAGGAAATAGACGAAAAGTATAATGATGTATGAATTTTCATTGGACTGTGAGCATTCGCTGCCTCAGCAAAACATTTAGGGAATATGTTTAATGCAACACCTTTTTGAAAAACTACGTGATGATACATTGAACTGGCGTAAAGATGGATATCCCTGCCAAGATTACCCACTCATCGGAGAAATACTACGCTATCAGTTTGAAGGAGAAGCAGATGATCGTGTTCACCTCAAATACCTTCGCGAACCGCAATTCCAATCATTAGAACTCTATTGGTTCCTGCGATTAGTGTTGAAAACCCCACATATCGTAGACATCTATAAACACTATTACGACACCGGCGATATACGCGATTTCTGCGAAGCCTTCGGAATCCCACTCACTCCAAACGATCTGATATACATTACAAATGTTGATGCAGTTATTAATTTAGTGGAACACACCCCAGAATTTGTTAAACTGAAAGGAATTGACCCTGTTTATGAAGCTGTAACACTTCCTTATCCAAGTTATATCTTCGCGCTTGCGATGGGCACAGGCAAGACGGTTCTTATTGGTGCCATTATTGCAACTGAATTCGCGATGGCACTTCGCTATCCAGAGGGCAATTTCATGAAAAATGCCCTCGTCTTTGCGCCCGGTACAACGATTATTGAAAGCCTCCGTGAAATCAGTGACATCCCTTTTGATCAGGTTTTGCCTGCCAGTCTACATCGTGATTTTCTCGCCAATCTCAAAATCACCTATCCACAGACCGGAGCAAAAGAAATTCAGGTTCAAGCCGGTAGTACTTACAACGTTATTGTCACGAACACTGAGAAAATCGCGCTTCGGGCAAATCTCAAAAAGCGAAGTAATCAGACAGAATTAGAGTTTGAAGAGAAGAAGGAGCAGGCAGAATTAGAGGCAAACCTCCGACTACAAAAAATCACGAGTCTGCCAAGTTTAGGGGTCTTCTCAGACGAGGCACATCACACTTACGGAAACAAAATAGACGCGGAACTTAAACGGGTGCGGGAAACGGTTAACTACATACATGAGAAAACGCCTCTCGTTGCTGTTATCAATACCACTGGCACGCCTTACGCCAAACGGCAGATGCTCAGAGAAGTTGTGGCGTGGTATAGTCTCGGTGAAGGAATTAAGGACAACATCCTCAAAAGTCTTCACAACGGCATTGTTCAGTACCCTATTGGAATGATGCCTGATGCAGACGTAATCCGTAGCGTTATAGATGATTTTTTTGACCACTACGGTGATATATCATTGCCCGGTGGGGCGAAAGCGAAAATCGCCTTTTACTTCAAAACGCAAGAACATTTGGATACCTCCCATCAGTACATTCAAAACGCACTTACCCAAAGGAGAGAGAGTACCACTCAGATACTCGTCAATACCCAAAAATCAAGTCCGCAGGAGATTGATGAATTCAAGCGGCTGAATAATTCTGACAGTCAGAAACGTATTATTCTACTTATTGGCAAAGGGACAGAGGGCTGGAACTGCCCCAGTCTATTCGCTTGCGCGCTGATTAAGGAGCAGACAACGAGCAGTAATTTTATTTTGCAAGCCTCAACCCGATGTCTCCGTCAAGTGAAAGGCAACACGCACACTGCCAAAATCTTTTTGGATACGAAAAACAGTACGATTTTAGATAAAGAATTACAGGCAAACTTTGGTACGACACTTGGTGAACTGCGTAAACAAGACGCGGAAACGGAAGAATTTGCACTCCGCATTCGTAAGCCTGATTTGCCGAAATTAAAAATTATGCAGTTGGTGCGCCGGGTTGTCCCATTGGAAAATGCACCTAAAGAGATTCAGCTGCACAAACCTACAGATGTAGGGGAGACTCTGGCTGCTTTTCGCAGCATTCTGACCCCCGACTTTACGCAGCGGGGAGCCTCTCCGCTAACAGCGTTAGGAACGCAGGACGAAGTTGAGATAACGAATCGGACAACGGACTGCTACACACTGGCGAGACGGCTTGCGACAAACTATCATCTCTCTGTTATGGAGACGTTAAAAAGCCTCAAAAGTCTCTATCCAGAGGGTCAAGTTCCGTATAAACACTTCGATTCGCTGTGCAAACAAGTGGAAGACCAGCAGCAAAATTACCAAGTGATTGAGGAACAGATTGCAGAACACCTCGCGCTGATTCGTATCCACGATGACGATGGCAATCTACTTTTTGAGAAAGATGATACTGAGGACTGCTACGTTCACAAGGTGCGTCTGCGCAAAAGCAAAGCTGACCTGCTACTCAGTAAAGAGGACTTAGACGATAGCCACGGTGTAAGTTTTCATTATATGCCCTACGACTTTGATAGCGGACCTGAACAGAATTTCTTTAAAACGATTTTAGCAACGCTGAATCAGTCGGTTGCAGATGTCAAAGTCTTCCTGTTTACAGGAAGTTTGACGAATACAAAGAAGACCGATTTCCACTTTGAATACAAAGGCACTGATAACAATTATCACCGTTATTTTCCGGATTTTGTTATCGTCAAGAACACAGGGGAATTCTACATCGTTGAGATTAAGTCTGAAAGTGAACGCGGCGACCCTATCGTCGTAGCAAAAGAGAAGGCAGTGGAACGTTTGAAAAATTTGCAGCCAGAGGCTCATTTTGAATATAAGGTCATTTATACGAGGGATGCTTTCCTTCAAGAGAATTTAGACGAAATGCAGACTATCCGAGAATGGATTTATGGGAACGAATCTTTGCAGAACGATAGTGAAATAATTTAGTGTGAGTTCGGTATAAGTGGTGGTTCTCACGCTGTGTGGATGGAAAAAGGTTAAAAATTGCTAAAAATTTCATTACACTTATAAACATGCAAATTCGTCCCAGAGAAATACTCACCTACACAACACCAAGTGGCCGCGATTCATATCAGCAATGGTACACGCGGATTAGAGATCAAAATGCACGGATAGCTATATCCAATAGAATTACACGTTTGCGAATAGGGAACTTTGGCGACTTCAAGCGATTAAGTTCAGGTTTATATGAATTGAGAATCCGTTATGGTCCTGGATATCGCGTCTATTTCGGACTTTTTCAAAATGACATTATCTTGCTTTGTGGGGGTACGAAAGGCACACAACAGCGGGATATTGACAGAGCACAAAACTATTGGAACGACTTCTTAGGACACATGAAGGAGTAATCACAATGAACACAGAGATTAAGCTTCGACATTGCACAATAAGGTTTAAAGACTACCTCCTTAAAGACTTGGTACAACCGGAATTTGCAAAAGGTTACTTGGAAACTGCCCTCCAAGACTTTGATAAGGATGGTAATATTGAATTATTATTGCTCTGCCTGAAAGATATTGCAGAAGCGCAAGGCGGAGTTGAAGAACTGGTTGCATGGACAAATCTCAGTCCGCAGACGCTCACCTATCTCCTTAATACCGAGCCCCCACCGCAATTGGATAAAGTACTGGACATTCTTTCCACATTAAAAGATTCCGCCCATTCAAAGCACGGTGTTATGGAGAAACAATCGTGAACAAACCACTAAAAGGATTCATTACCTATTCACACAAGGATGCAAAACAAAAAGACGAATTACGAGAACGTCTCGCTGTAATGGAGCAGCAAAACGAGTTAGTAACTTGGGATGATTGTCGACTTACCCCAGGCGACGAAGCACTTCAGGAAAATATTCTCGAAAAAGTTGCTGATTCGGATTTGCTTATCTACCTCGTCTCCGCTGCCAGTCTCGCCTCTAAAAACTGCAACAGGGAATTAGTAGAGGCATTGAACCAAAAAATAAAGGTTATCCCGATTCTCCTTGAACATTGCGATTGGCTACGTCATCAAATTAGTCGTTTTGAAGTGCTTCCTCACAAAGGTAAGTCTCTTAGCAAATGGGATGATAAGAGCGAAGGTTGGCAAAATGTGGTAGAAGGTATATGGAAAGTTATTGAAAAAATAAAGACTCGGGAAGGCCTATCATCTGAGAATACTCAGAGCGATCAACTTACTGAGTGGGTGTTCCAACAGGGTAACTTCATACTGATGCTGGATCAAATCAACAAAGCGATAGAATTCTACTCACAGGCGCTTGAACTCAATCCACGCCATGTTGGTGCGTATAACAATCGAGGGGCTGCCTTCCACATGCAAGGTGAACACGACAAAGCAATAAAAGACTTTACAAAAGCAATTGATCTCGAACCAAATTTTTCACTTGCCTATAACAACCGAGGTGCTGCTTATGACGGAAAAAACGAAAATGAGCGCGCCATCAAAGAATATAACAAAGCGATTGAACTATATCCAAATTCTGCCATTGCCTACCTGAATCTTGGGGAAGTTTATGGCAGTAAGGGTGATTATAGACGCGCCCTCAAAGAATGTAGCAAGGCAATAAAACTGATGCCAGATTATGCTGAGGCTTACACTACTCGTGGTGGAGTTTACAATATGATTGGTGAATGTGACAAAGCGGTCGTAGATTTGAATAAGGCGATAAGGCTTAAACCTAATTATCCCGTTGCCTACGTGAACCGTGGGGCGACTTATTCCAGGAAAGGCAATTACAAACGTGCCATCAAAAACTGCAACAAAGCAATAAAATTGTATTCAGTTCGTAACGAAGTCTATACTATGGAGGACGAGGTATATACTATTCGCGGCGAGGCTTATGCTGCGCTTGGTGAGTATGACAAAGCAATCGCAGACTATACTAACCCAAGTTGCTATTCTTCTCCAAAGAGTTGTCTAATGCTTGTAGCGATGATAAACAAGAAGACTTTCAACTCAAAACCGACAGCCGTCACCGCATGGATCGACTTCGGGAAGAGTTGCTCAATGAGACTGTTGGTCACCTCCACGCGCTTTCTGTGGAAGTGTTGCAGATAAACTTCATGAGGCGGATACTGACGTTTAGCATTCTTCTTACGAATAGGTTTTAGTGAAATCCCGGAGGCTGCTAAAGCATCTTCAATACCATAGTTACAATACGCTTTATCTGCGTATACAACAGACCCTTGGGGTAAATCAAAGGCATAACACCGTAAGCCAAGCACATCCGAACAGCGTCCTGGGGTGAAAAACGCTTCAACGATTTTACCGGTCTCGGTGACCATCAGATGCGCTTTTAACCCATAGAAGTAGCGGCGTTTGCTTGCGATCCTGCCATGCCAATCGGGCCCTTGATACAGGTGTGAACGAGAAATACGGATATTGTCGCACACTGCTACAGGAAACGTATCAATACTGTAGATATTCTCTGAGTTCTCGGCTTTGAACCCCTCAGCGAGGACTTGAAAAAGCGTTTGAAAGTGTTCTGATACCTGATGAAGTCGCCGGTTGAAGCGGGAATGTCCCAACATATTCGGGATATATCCGAGTGTTTTCAAGGCGGCACAAGCCGTTTGTTGATTACCCCCAAAGTATCTCGCGGCGATGAGGGCGGTCGTCATGACTTCAGCATCCGACATTTTTGCGCGAGGGTCGTCTTGATGTCCGAGTGAGATTAAAAGGTCGTCACAAATCGTATAAACTGCTACAATAGTTAGGTCCATGGGGTGCTCCTTTTGGTTTTTTAGGATAAAAACACTATAAAGGATGTCCCATGGATTTACAACTCATTACTAACTAGTAGTCTTTCAACTTTGAGTTTAAGAGTGGGGTCTCCTGAAGATGTCGGGTTTCGCTGACGCTCTACCCGACCTACTTATCATAAACTCAATCTTGATGCACTACTAGCAACTTGGGTTATATAGTTTTCGGGGTATGGCGTGGTTAAATATAGGAGAACTTGAAAAAGCCAAATCTGACTGGAATGCTGCCAAAAACATGGGGGTTGATATTATCGCTCTACTTCAGAACAGCTATCAAAGTATTGCAGACTTTGAACAGAAACAAGAATGAGTCTGGAGTGCCAACCCTTATTTAGACCAAAAAATCCGTCCAGTTAAGACAAGTGTTGTGACTCACATCCGACAGGGGCTAAATAGCCTAATGCCGAGTGAGGGCGTTTCTGGTTGGACACTTGTAGGATAATCGGAAGTGAATCTTCTGCGTTTGGCCATTGGAGGGATTGTTATTATACCACAATCTTGGTTTAGATGGTGGCCCAAATTTCCGATGGTAGTACATTCACCATATATATGGGAAATTCTGATGCAAGTACCGATTAAAATCCAATGGGAACAACTATGTGACTCAGTCGAAAAGTTGGAGTTAGAAATCGCTCAAACTGATTTCCCGATCCCAACACCACAAATGTGTAAGCTGCTCATTGTCGGCGAAGATCATCGCTTTTATGAACATCTTGGTGTTGATCTGTTTGCTCTTTGTAGAGCACTTTGGAAAACTGTTTTCTGTGGAGTAAGGCAGGGGGGGTCAACAATCGCTATGCAGTTTGTCAGAGCAGTCACAGGTCGTTATGAAAAAACGTGGAGGCGAAAATTTATTGAGATTTTTTTTGCTGTCCGTTTGACGCGATATATTCCGAAAGATCGATTGCCAATTCTTTATTTATGGATTGCTTATTATGGTTGGGGAATGAACAATTTTAGGCAGGCTTGCACAAGACTGAGAATTAATCCAAAATCGATTAATGTTTTTGAGGCTGCTAAGCTCGTTGCTCGATTAAAATATCCAGAACCTGGAGAATGTGGGTCTGAACATTTAGAGAAAATTCAGCGTAGAGGTCGTCATTTAATAACACTAGCCAATACTATGAGTGAAAGTCTAAAATCTTATGGGGAGATTCAAAATGAAACCTTTTGAAATTGAAGCATCACTCCGAAAGCTGTTTGTCCACTATCCCGATCCAGCATTGTTGCTTCAAGTAGCACTTGAAGGTGGTAAAGAAGCCCAAGAGACGATTGCAAGACTCTGGTTATCTGAAGGAATACCATCTGTTTTTTCTATTTGTCCGGCCATATATGATTCTATTCGTTGTTGGGTTGCAGATCGTTTAGAGGTTAAAGCAAAAGAAATTGGTTTGGTGGGAAGTGCGCAGTTAGGCAAATCTTTTGACCCTTGTAAACTCGGTGCCCCTTTTATTGATAACAAGTCGGATCTTGATTTTTTTATTATCTCAGATAATTTATTTGCAAAGTTAAAAGAAGATTTTGCACGTTGGGGATACGATTTTACATGTGGGCGATTGACTGCAACTAATCGTGAAAGGAGATTTTGGAAGAGTAATTTAAAACGAAGCTCAGACAATATCCATCAAGGATTTATTGATGCAAATACAATTCCTCCCTTCTCCAAATATCCTACTGCGGAGAAAATACAAAAAACAATGGAACTTTTAATCCGGAGACTGAAAAACACGGAAGACGCTCCAAAACCTAAAAAAGCATCTATTCGATGCTATACATCTTGGGATAGTTTTGTGCAACAAAAATCTCTAAACTTAAGAATACTTGGCCGAACAGTTGAAAAAATGGCACTCCAGCCTACAACATAGGAAGAACACACAATGAAAATAAAACCAGTTAAAGGCAGACCTATGCTTCACTGGGTCGGCAAACGTCCAATTGACACAATAAGCAATTATCCTGCACAATTGGTGGATACTTATGACGTGGAGAACCCAGAGCAAGAACCGACTTATGACAAATTTAAAGACGGTCCCAACCTCCTTTTTCACGGCGACAATAAAGAGATTCTCTCCACGCTGCTTGTGCAAGGTTTCCGTGGCAAGATTGACCTCATTTATATTGATCCTCCGTTTGCAAGTGGTGCAGACTACGTGCGGAAAGTGAAACTACGTGGTAAGAAAGAAGATTTGAAGGCTGAGGGACATTCTGTGATTGAACAGACGCAATACACCGATATCTGGGCAAATGACAACTATCTCCAATTCATGTATGAACGGTTGATTTTGATGCGGGAATTGTTGACTGATAATGGGTCAATCTACGTGCATTGTGACTGGCGAATGAATAGTTATCTCCGCCTTGCAATGGACGAGATTTTTGGGAAAAGCAATTTTCTTAACTTGGTGACATGGCGTCGACAAATTGTCCGAGGAATGAAAACACATGCCGAGTTTATGCCATTTAGTTCGGATTATATTTATCTCTATGCAAAAGACAAGGACAACGCAATTTGGAATAAAATCGAAAAAGTTATTACCCTCTCGTTGGAAGAAGCCAAGCGAAAATTCAAAAAAGATGATAAAGATTTCTTCGCAACTTCCGACCCAGGGACATACTCTGACGAGAGCATTATTAAACTTTATAAAGAAGGACGCATTTTTGTCACACGCGGTGGGAAACTTTTGATTAAGGATGGCAAGGTGTCGGTAACGGCAGGCAAAATAAGGATCAAGTATCACCGCGAAACTGTTGGTGATAAAGTTCTTGAGAAAACAGTTGCTGATAATATATGGGATGATATTCCTGGGTTAGGTGTTAATCCGAACGAATATCTTCATTACCCAACTCAAAAGCCCGAAGCACTCCTTGTGCGTATCATCGAAGCATCAAGCAATAAAAATTCTATCGTCCTTGACTGTTTTGTCGGAAGTGGCACCACTGCTGCCGTAGCAGAAAAACTCGGCAGACGTTGGATTGCTGCAGATATTAACAAAGGGGCGATCCAGACAACAATAAAAAGACTACAGACGCTACCAAATATGCAGCGCGGCATGGCACACTATCGCGTCAATAACTACGATGCAAGTACCGATTTGGAGCGAAGGGATATTGTCATGAAAAAATATGGCGTGCAAACTGATAGGCAAGAGGCGTTTTTTAATGGCACCTTGGACGGAACACTCGTCAAAATCATTGACCTAACGAAACCGCTCACGCCATTAGACATTCAGACAATTAAAGACGAACTTGAGAAGCGGCCAGATGAGTCGCGTAACATCACTGTATTTTGTTACGGTATCAATAGCGGGATTCAGGCGGAACTCAAGGAGGAAAACAGACGGCGCGCAGTAAACAAAATCTTTGTGCGCGACATCGGTAGTGAAGGAGTCACTACTTTTGAACCTGCATCAGCAGAGATTAATTTTGAGAGAAAGGGAGATAGTGTTAAAATTACCATCGCAGAGTACATGAGTCCAACCATTTTAGCACGGATGGATATTGACCGCACCATTTTTGACGAACAAATCGACGACTTCCGCGCACAGATTGATTGTGTCCTGATTGATACCGATTACACGGGGGAGCATTTCAAAATAGTCGAGAGCGACGTTCCAAAGAAAAAGGAAGATTTTGTTGAGGGAGAATACACCGTATCGCTCCCGCGTCCTGATGCCCGCGTTGCGGTGAAGATTATTGATATGCTTGGTGAGGAGACGGTTGTTGTGGAGTAGCATTAAGTTTCTCGACTGAACCAGATTAGAAAATTAGTGAGTATAAAATAACCGAAAGGATTTGATAATGTCTGACGAAATCGAAAAGAATCCTCCGCCAACTATTGCAGATGAAACTAATTCTGCTATAGACGTTGTCCGTGATCTTGTATCAGATTCAACTATCCCTGCTCCAATTAGTCGTAACATGTTTAAAGTTATTGATCGATTGTGTTCTGCTTTAATGGATGTGCCCGTTGGATATCTTGAACGAAGATCTGCCGAAAAACGATCAGAATCGGAGGGACGTATTAGAATTCAGACAGAAGTTACAAACCAAATTATCCAACAAATGAAAGTTGATCCGGAATTTCCACAGAGAGCCGGTAATAGATTTGCGGAAAAGATACTGAGAGAACAGTTTAACCTTGAAAAAATCTTGTCTATGACCGTAGGTCACTTGAAGAAAACGGAATATGATAGTTCAATAACTGAAAATGTCGAGGGGGATTCGGAAAAGACCATCCAAGATGACTGGCTCAATGACTTTGAAAATGAAGCTTGCCAGAAAAGTTCGGAAGAAATGCAAGAACGTTTTGCTCGCATACTGGCAGGTGAGATTAAAAGACCTGGTACCTTTTCAATACGTGCCATCAAACTATTAGGTCAAATAGATTCAGAGACTGCATCAATATTTAGAACTTTCTGTTCTGGTTGCATTTCATTTGACGCTCCCGCTGGCTCTGGCTTTATTTATCAGTCAATTTTTCCAAGTTTTGATGTAGGAAGAACGAATAGGTTTTTAGAAAATTACGGAATTTCTATACCAAATTTAGAAAGGCTACAGGAATATTCGTTGCTACCAGCGAATCCTGGGGTGAATATAAATTATATGGGTGGAGTTACCTTAAACATCGCCGAGGTTTTTGTAGAAACTTTACCACTTATACCTTCTTTAAATGAAACGTCAGTTGCTCCCTTTTTATATACTAATAACTACTATTTCCTTAGATCTCGTCAAAGCAGTCTGACCCCGGACTGGAATTTCCACATGCCCGGGCTCCAACTGTCTTCAATAGGACAAGAATTGATTAACATCGTCGAATTTCAACAACCTATCAAACAACTTTCCGAGGACTTAAAAGAGTTCTTTGCGGAGAAGCAATTGGAATTAGTTGAAGTTGAATTAACCAAGGATAAGCACTGGAAACCTAAACATTAACGCTCGTGTTGCTTTCAAAGTTTTTAGGAATTACGCGGTTTTGACCGTAGCACGCTCTGTTATACCATTTCTAAAAGTTTATATCGCATTAACCGCACCTCAGGGCACAGGCTAACAGCCTATGCTACAAAAGAAAAACGGGCGTAAGTCCTATTTTTAAAACACTATACTGCTGTTGGTGTGTGACTCTCTGTCTTCCTGAGTATGACGTTCCCACCGACGGAGAAAAGTTTCAAAAGTGAACCGCCACCGTTGATAGTTCCCCGCAACTGATCGGGTTTGACAGTCCCTGTCGTCTCTGCAGCTACCGGGAATTCTGTGGTGACTGAACCGCCAAGCACCCGTGCCTCGACCGTCGCAGCAATATCCGGGACGAGCGAAACATTGATACTCCCACCGATTGTTTCCAGATCCAGCAGCAAGTTCTGACTGGAAACTGCCTCTTGGAGCAGACAGCGGATAGAACCGCCACTCGTTTTCGCAAGGACGGGTCCGTCGTTTTCTACCTCTATACTCCCACCAGCAGTTTTCACGTCTGCGCCGCCTTTACATCCGCGGAGCGTAACAGTGCCGCCGGAGGTTTCCCCATTGACAGCACCCCTGACATCAGTCATCTGGATGTTGCCACCCGACGTTTTGGCTTTGACATCGCCAGTGCCGCCGTCAAGCGCAATATTCCCGCCACTCGTTCGAAGTGTCGCGTCGCCCTCAAACGCCTTGAGATCTATGTTTCCACCGGAAGTCGTTCCATCGATATGTCCGGTAATATTTTGTAAATGGAGTCCTGCCCCGGCTGTGTGGGTGCTTACATCTCCGACTATATCCACAACGGAAATTCCCTCGTCCGCGGTCTTCAAATCAAGCCTGTAATTTCGCGGAACGACGATTTCAAATTGGACATCCAAGCGTTTTTTCGCCTTTTTCCACTGCTTTACGGGACCCCTGAATTTTGCCTCAATTTTAACATCTACGGCTGCATGTGTCATCTGGACATCAAAATTCTTGAGGATTTCCCCCGCACGCCGATCTTCTTTCAACTGTGCGGCACGTCGAACGCGGACAGAAACATTATCGGTGTCTGTGCTCTGCACGTCAATTGCTCCGAAATCAGCATCGATCGTTAGTTTTCCACCGGGAGCAACGGGGAAGACTTCGACAAGGTCTTCTAACGTCGTCTCGGTTAAGAAATCTGGGACGGCTTTGCGAATGAGGTCGCCGAAGGGTTTGTCCGACAACTCCTCTGTTAGATTTTCCATGAAACGTTTGCCGAAGAAACTGGAGAACCAGCCTTGGAAATCCGCAGTCGTGTCCAATTCTTCGTTGAGGTAGGCGGCAAGTTGATGACACGCTATGCCAATGTGGCTAAAAGAAGCATCTGCTTCCAGTTCCTCAAAAAGTCCATCGGGGATCGCGTTGATGTCCCTGAGACGTTTGAGGATGTTATTGAATTGGGAGATGCACCGCGTTTCACCACCACTGAACGCTCCCGTTAACGCAGCGTCCTCTGCGATCTTTGCGGTGTGTTCCAACATGTGAAAAAGCCCCTTGATCTCTTGTGGTCTGTGTTGTTCCATGATTTTTGACTATCGCCTCCTGAGCACCGCGCCATTACATATCCGCACGGTAACCCTGTCTTTCCAAAATCGTTTTGAGGAGTTCCTTTGCTTTATGGAGTCGCCACTTCACGGTTGTCAGTGGCACGGAGAGGAATTCAGCCATCCGTTTTTGGGGCATCTCTGCCCAATAATAGAGTTCAATAACCACTCGGAAGTCATCTGGTAGTTCCTGAATCGCGTCTCTGATTGCTTGCTGTGTCAATTCACGTTCCACAATCTGCGCGGGATCTTCAGCCGATGTATCTCCACCCCTGTTTAAATAGGGTTCCATATCTTCTTGGGGTTGGTAACGTCCTGCACTCTTATAGTAGCGCAGGGCACGATTGCGGGTGATTGAGTGAAGCCATGCCCCAAAACGGTTCAGATCCGAGAGTTGTGGGAGTGCTTCAAAAGCCCTCAAAAACGCGTCTTGCACGACATCCTCTGCATCGGTAGGATTGCGCACGATCTGTTGCGCGATTGCCAGCATGGCTCGCCGGTAGCGGGTGATCAAGACGTCAAACGCCTGTGTATTCCCCGCAAGTGCAGCGACGACTAACTCGGCATCATTCGCATCCGTTAATTCTTGATTGTGTGACACGGGTCCGCACGCTTCGCCTATCGACATGAAAACTCTCCCTCTTTACCTATTAGATACATCTGAGTAAAAAAGGATAGTCAAAAGTGCGTTTTTCCGTAAAACGGACAGAGCGATCGGAAGGGAAAGAGGGTTAACCGCCTTTCCGAGACGTGGGGATGTCAGAGGTCCAGCGGTTCTGTTTCTATATATCTTATGAGGTGGGTCTATAGAGCATCACCAAACAGCCACCGAGTGCAGCGAGCAGGATACCTGCAATAAACTGCCATCGGACTGACCCCCATCCACCTGCCGGTGGATGTGAGAGTGTCGCAACAATGGCGTTTACGATGGGTGCCCCCGCAAAGACGATCGACATTACAACCGCAGGGCGACCCCCTGCGCCGAAAGCGAGTAGCACGCCAAATGCGCCAATAGCACCGACAAGTCCAGCGACAAACGACCAGGTGACACCCGAACTTGTGAATTGCCAATTAGATCCGTTAAGGATGAGCATCAGCGCGGAACCGATAACGGCTGCTAAAAGATACGCGAGGCCCACAAAGAGGAACGCTTTGTAGCGTCCATGCACGGGATCCGCCATAGAGACTTGTCCTTGATGTAGAAAAACACCGTAAAGTCCCCAGGATGAGACAGTCATGAAAACAAAAATGAGCCATGTTTTAGCCATAATCCACTTCCTTCTTAATTGTTGTGGCAAGAGCAACTTCCAAAGCGCGCCAACACTTGAAACATTAAGTATACTTTTCAAATACCTTCAAAAGTTGTTCTGCGATGATTGTATCGTTAAACTTCTGATGCACATTGGTTTTCCCGGTTGCTCCGAGGTGTTCACGCCGATCGGTATCCTTAAGGAGTTCGAGGATACCTGCCGCGACGGCTTCGGAAGATTTAGGTTCAACGAGGATGCCACCGTCAGTCGCATCGAGCATCTCAGGAAACGCGCCGTGCCGCGGTTGAATGACCGGCACGCCGTTGGCGAGCGACTCTATAATCGACAGTCCTTTGGATTCACGGTAAACCGTGGGAACGGAAAAGACATGGAGACGGTTGAGGAACTCGATTTTTTGCGTGCGTGTCACCTCACCGTGATGCACGAAACTGTCTGACAAGTCCCATGCCTGAATCTGGTTCACGAGTTCTTCAAGATAGGGTTCGTCTTTCTTGCCGAGGTATCCAGCAACATGCAATTGAACGTTATCCGCCCCGAGGACCCCTGTTACCAGACGGAAAGCGTCCACTAAGACGTGTAACCCCTTTTCAGGGCAGATGCGTGCTAAATAACCAATAATAAAGGGCGGGGGTTCCGGTTTTTGGACAGGCAAACCGTGGCCGTCCATGTTTAATCCGAGGGGGACCACATCAATCTTATCAATAGGGACATCAAGGTAAGCATCTGCCATAAACCGGGCGTAATAGTCACAAGGTGCCACGAAGCCATCGGGATCTATAGCACGTTCTCGCAGGAGGGTTAATGCTTCTGATCTGTAAGGCTCGATCAGATCTTGAAGAAAAATATCTTCGCCTTGAAGGGCGCAGATAACCGGGACATCTAACGCTTTTTTAATTTCTCTCGTGAAACCGACAAGCATGGAATTCGTGAGGTAAACAATATCTGGTTTATCTTCTTCGGTGAGCCATTTGACTAACTTCTCCAGTTCCTTGCTTTGATACCCCTCCTCTGCGCTGAGCATGGAAACTGTAAGTTGTCCAAGGTCTTGCGCGGCTGTCGAACTACTGAATCGCGCCAACCCATTCAATAGCGTGGGATTGTCGAGGAGTTTGTCTAAGGTCCACGGGGTGTGTCTAAAAAAGGAGAGTTTCTGTTGTAGGTAGACGTTAATCCCACCGAAAAAGACGCGGTTCAGGCTCACGTTTGCTTCATCTGTTCGGGTCGGGGTATACGTTGGAATCAGTGAAACGTTATGTCCCTGTTTTTTCAGGACCGTGGCGACCATGTTGTCGTGGATACAGGTTCCGCAGTACATGCCAGCGGCACCTGCGGTGATATAAGCAACTTTCATGTTTTCTGTTTTAATACTAAACGTTTAGGGACGATTGGTGTAAAGAGGGTTTCTGCTGCGAGGGATGACATATCTATCTCCTTGAATGGGATGCGTCTACAAATACTGTGATCCAATTATAGCATATCACCGCTCGTATGGCAAGAAGACACCTGCGACTTGCGATAAAGAAATTTGCATTTCCATTGCAATTGTGGTATCATTAATGTTTAGGTTTCACCAACACTTTAAGAGAGAAGGAAGGAAGGAGACAGCACAATGTCACGAGTCTGTACGATCTGTAGCAAACGTCCGATAACGGGCAACCAGATTAGTAAATCCCGGCGGCATACAAAACGACGTTGGTTGCCAAATTTGCAACGCGTCCGGGTCCAAACTGCGGAAGGACCGCGGCGGATACGCATTTGCACGAAATGTCTACGGAGCGGAAAAGTCGATAAAGTTATTTCCAGGATGCCAGCACCGGTATAGAAGATAATAGAGTTTACGACTCACGGGTGACACGCTGGACCCCTTTTAAGCCCCGAATCGCTTGCAGGACTGCCTCGAGCTGCTCTGCCCCTGTTACGTCTATGGTCAGGTTATCAGAGGCTTCGGCATCATGATGGACAGCGGAGGGTTCAAACTTTCCAGAACGGATATTCACTTTGTATTGTGCGATGGCAGTCGTGATTTCCCCGAGCATACCGGGGCGGTCGTTGCACTCAACGAGAATTTTGACGGGATAGACAGGCAGGGGTGGGGTTCCGTTTTCGGAGGATGGCTTTTCGTTCCACTGGACAGTTAAGAGCCGTTCGGGTTCGTCGAGAATGCGGATACAGCCGGATCTATGGACAGAAACCCCGCGTCCCCGTGTGAGATACCCGACGACTTGGTCACCAGGGATCGGGTTACAGCACTTCATAATTCGCATCATCCCTAAGTCTATATCGTTTTCAAGTTTGACAGCCGGCGGTGATTCGGGTTTTCGCCTACCGTTCACATCTTCGGAAGACTCGGTCTCCGGTTTCGGCACCTCAGGTTTCAATAAATTAACGACCTGCGTCGCAGATTCGTCCGCGTTCCCAATCCGGACGAAAAGTTCGTCAAGATTTTTGAGTTTAAGTTGCTTCGCAATGTCGTGCAGTTTCTCGGAATTGAGGTAATTCCGGGAATTAAGATAGGAAACCCGTAACTCCGCTGCGAGCAATTTCTTGCCCAACTCCAATGCCTCAGCCTTATCCTTTTCACGAAACCATTGGTTGATTTTTGTCCGTGCCGTGGCGGTTTTCACATACGACAACCAGCTCCGACTCGGTCTCCCATTCGGCTGGGTCCGAATATTGACTTGGTCCCCATTCTCAAGCACACGTCGAATCGGGGCAACCTTGCCGTTGACTTCGGTGCCGACACAGGTATGCCCAACATCCGTATGAATTTTATAGGCAAAATCGATCGCCGTCGCGCCAGCGGGTAGCTTAAAAAGATCGCCTTTCGGCGAGAATACATAGACTTCATCTTGGAAGAGCTCCAATTTCATGGATTCCACGAAATGATGTGGACTGTCTTGTGTTTCTTGTATGTCTTCAAGGACCTGCTTATAACTCGCGAAGATGGAAAGCCCTTGTTGGCTCATCGGCAACCCTTCCTTATAACTCCAATGTGCCGCAATCCCATCTTCCGCAATCTTATGCATCTGATATGTACGAATCTGGATCTCAACGGGTTTGCCATCATCAAGAATCGTGGTATGGAGAGACTGATACCCGTTTTTCTTGGGCTGCCCAATCCAATCTCGAAGTCTGTCCGGATGGTAATTCCATTTACTATGAAGGGCACCGAGCGCTATATAGCAATCAGCCTCGGTTTTGACAAGAATTCGGAGACCGATGAGGTCTCGAATTTCACTGAAGGGGGTCCCTTTCTGTTGTATCTTCTGGTGGATGCTATGGATATGCTTCGTCCTACCGTGGACATCGGCGAAAACATTCCGTTTTTCGAGTTCTTCGCGAATCTGCTTAACCATCTTCTCGCAGTAAGCCTCTCGCTCCGTGAGCTTCTGATTGAGGAGGTCGGCAATTTTTCGGTATTCGATGGGGTAGAGATGCTTGAAGGCAAGGTCTTCAAGGCGCCCCATGATACGCCAAATCCCCAACCGGTGGGCGATTGGGGCATAAATTTCCAATGTTTCTTTGGCAATTCTCTGGCACTTCTCGCTCGAGAGAAACTCCAGTGTTTCCATGTTATGAAGTCGATCCGCGAGTTTAATGAGGATGACCCGCATGTCTTCCGCTGTCGCTAATAGGAGTTTCCGGTAGGTTTCGGCTTGGCGTTTCCGATGGACACGGTGTTCAACTGTGCTTTTAGTCTCCGTAGTTTGGGAGGCGATACCGAGTTTGTATTGACCGATCTTTGTGACACCCTCGACGAGATTGGCAATGTTAGCACCAAATCGAATCTTCATCTCTTGGCGCGTGATCCCTGTATCTTCGAGGACATCGTGCATGAGTCCGGCGCAAATCGTGTGTGTATCCAGTCGGAGTTCGGCGAGTATCTCAGCCGTTTTGACGCAATGCGTGAAATAGGGTTCCCCGGACTTTCGCTGTTGTCCCTCGTGTGCCTCTTGCGCAAAACGGTAACAACGCTCCAGAAGTTCAACCTCTGCATCCGGGTTATATGCTTGAATTTGGTTCACTAAGGATTTGATACTCATGTCCTATGCGCTCCCACATAGATTTGATGTTTTCTTTTAATTGAAACTCTATAAAAGCAGGACTCGTCTGCTTCGTCCATTCCCCTCTTAAGTAGGTGGGTGAACGAGACAAGTCGCTTTTCTCACCCGATAAGAGTTTTACAAGTCTACTGCCGGGGTGCCCCTGCCGTTCAATGAACCGTAATTCCTCAAAGATAGTGAGTCCGGTTTGAAGTGCTGACGGAGTTCCAAATCCACCTTTCAGTATCTCTACCTCAGGATAGCCATCTGTGCCATTGGATTGTATAAGCGCTCGTATGCGCCCGTAAAATCGCCGCAGTTCGTCACCCGTAGGATATTTTTCAGAAATCCAATTGCGCATCTCCGCTTCATCTGTAGTGTTATAGATGAGATGGAGATAGGAGGTTTCATCGGTCCCAAAAGCCGCTTCACACCGTTTAAAAAAAAGGTCTTGGCTCGGTGCGAGATGACAAAAAACGACGTGTTTAACAAAAGGAAATGCTTCCAACGAAGAAAAAGCACTACTCGATGCGATTGTCCGCAGTTCACCGGCTTCCAATTGGTTCAATAACGCTGTTTCCTCTGACTTTAATGTCGCCTCCGTGTGCCGCGCGATGCCTTCGATGCTCTCCGGTAAAAGTTTTGTAAGCAGGAGATCCAACATATCTTCGTCTCGCACATAAATTATACAAGATTCCTCTCGCGCAAGCAAGTTTAAAAGGTAATTCTTTTTGTTAACGTTCCGTTTGTCAACAAGTTTTACAGAGGACTCATCAGTAAGTTGAGGAAATACATCCCAGTTTCTGTCTCTACCTTCGGCGTGGACCTCCCAATCTTCGAGAATCAGTTGGACGGAGCGGTTGCCTTGCCACTCGTTGATTTGGGGTGAGAAGGCGATATTGAGTGACGTATTCGGACGGCTCAGGGTGATGCGTTTATCAGCGCCGCCCCAATCAAGTGCGCATCGTTTCACGGTGCCGTCGTTAACAAACATTTTCAGATGGTTTTTCTCTTGTCCCATGACGATCGGGGTGCCATCCACTTTGACGCGGCGGGTCCCGAAACGCGGGCTTGGATTGTCCTTTCCAAAGGGTTCAAACTGCTCCAGTTCCTTTAGCGTTTCTAACGTCAAAAGTGAAAGCCTCGTTTCAAATTCAAGCTCGAGCTTCGGTTGCAAATCTTCTGCTGTCAAGTGCTCGGCAGCGTATGCGTTAAAGGCCTGCTTGAACTCGGGAATGTTTTTCGTTTTGAGTGTTAACCCCGCTGCTGCTGCGTGTCCCCCGTGTTTCAGGAGCAATTCGGTACAGGCAACGAAACTATCGGCGAGGTTCATTCCTTCGATACACCGTCCGGAGCCGGTGGCTTCATCACCGTCAATTGCGAGGATAACGACGGGTCTGTGGAATGTATTCATCAAACGGCCGGCAGTGATACCGACAACTCCCTTTTCTTTTCCTTCTACTGCCTTTTTTTCTTTTTCGTTCCACGCCTCGCTGGCAGCTTCGTTCCACTTGTCGCTGGCAACAACGATCCCCACGGTATCATCATCTATCTCGTTTTCAATTATCCTCGATGCCTCCTCTTGAATCTGATCTCCGAACTTCCTTCGCAGTTGATTTGCCTGATTGAGTTCAGAGGCCCCCCGAATTGCGACATCCTCAGAGTCGGTTGTGAAAAGTTCAACCACTTTGTCCGCAGTACCCATGCGGCCAGCGGCGTTGATACGGGGTCCTAACTTGAAAGAGATAGCGTATCCGTCGATCGGTGTGTCAATTTTGTGACCAGCGACTTCGCACAAAGCGTGAACCCCAGGGCGTTCGCGTTTGTCAAGTTCTGCTAACCCCAAGCGGCTCAAAATGCGATTTTCGCCAGTCAGCGGTGCGATATCTGCGACCGTCCCCAATGCTACCAGATCCAGCTGAGACTCCAGAAACCCTGTATCGTCTGCTAACGCTTGTGCTAATTTGAAGGCTAAACCGACCCCTGCGAGTTCGGTGTAAGGGTATTCACTCCCCGGAATCTTCGGTGAAATCAGGGCATACGCCGGCGGCTGTTCCGCCTCTGGCTGGTGATGATCCGTGACGATAACATCTATACCGAGTTGATTTGCCAACGCCACCTCTTTCACCGATGTGATACCACAGTCTACAGTAATGAGTAATTTTGCTCTGTTTTTCTGGTGGATCTTTTCTACGGTATCTGTGCTTAATCCGTAACCCTCTCCAAACCGATTCGGGATATAGTAGTCAACGGGGATATCCATCTGGCGGAATGTATTGAGGAGGAGGGCAGTCGCAGTTGTACCATCAACATCGTAATCACCATAGACGCAGATTTTCTCGCCACGTGACATCGCTTGGTGTATCCGTTCTACTGCTTTATCCATGTCTGCTAATTTAAAAGGGGAGTGCAATTCATCAAGCGTTGGGTAGAGGTAGGATCGCGCTTCGGCAGCCGTCTTGATTCCTCGATTGATGAGCAGTTGTGCAGCAAACGGGGAGACACCTGCTTCGGATGCCAGTATTAAACTGTTATCAAAATCCGAATTTTTAAATTGCCACTTTTTGCGAGAGGGTTTTCTCATGACATCCCTTCTATTGTTAAGATGGAAGACCCACGCTTTGCAATACACTGGCTTACAAGGCGACACCTTTCCGATTATGAATATAGTATCACAAAAATTGAGAATTGTCAATTTTTTCTATACTGAAAACTGAAGGTTTCTGCGGTGTTGTAAATATAACTTGACAAAATAAATTGTTTATGGTATTATTATAGTGTCCTGATCGCAACTCAGCAGACAATATACAAAATGCCACATACGACGATATTTTTGTAACGCCTTCATCAAATAGGGACTAACCTCGTCCGTTCAATGAAGTTAAGCCCGGTGTGATATGGAGGCTCTTATTGTAAATCAAGCCGAAAGGAGTTTTCTGATATGACGTATGTGATTTGTGAACCGTGTATCGACGTTAAGGACAGTGCATGCGTTGATGTATGCCCAGTCGACTGCATTCACCCTCTACCCGATGCTGACGAATTTGAGGAAACAAATCAGCTCTACATCGACCCCGAGGAGTGCATCGATTGTGGTGTATGCGAGCCCGAATGTCCCGTCGAAGCCATCTTCATGGAGGAAGATGTTCCCGAAGAATGGGAAGAGTTCATTGATATCAATGCGGAGTACTTTGAGTAACGGATAGTAGGAATAATCCTTCGATCACAACGCGTTGAACGGTTGCTGATTCGCGAGACTGTCTTCGGTCCCACGATCAGTAACCGTTTTTTTGTAAAGGGCAGACCTTTTCTTTGAGGAATTATCATGCAGAAATTCCAACCCACCCGCATTGAAAGAGGCAGGACAAGCTTAGAAATCCAATGGAAAGATTCACATCACAGTGAATTGTCCTACCGCTTCCTCCGGGAAAAATGCCCGTGTGCCCGTTGTGAGGCTACGCGAGTCGGCAAAGATCCTTTCCACATCCTACCCTCTGGCGATTTTTTTCAAAACCTACGGCTTTTGGACATTCAGCGAGTCGGACGCTACGCTGTGCGGTTGATATGGAACGACGGACACCGGACCGGAATTTACACCTTCCAATTTTTGCGTGAATTGAGCGAAAACCCACCTGAAATTTAAGATGCGTTCAAACAAAAATAGGTGAGGTTTTAACCTCACCGAAGAGATAGGTATAGGAATCGTGTGTGCGTTATTCTGACAGCAATTGCGAGACGAGATAGCAGTTGGGGGTCTTCCGGGTAGCACCCAACGCCGTGCTAAGATTCTGACACACTTTCCAGTAGCGATCGTAACTGAGTGGATGGAAGCGACGACGTTTTCCGATGAAAGTTTTGTGACAGCAGGCTAACGTGTTGCTGCTATGAATCGGATACCCCCAGACACGGCAGATGACCGGACGGTGTTCGTAAACAGCGCAAACCCCACCGATAAGCATAGGACATTCACCTTCAGGCGTGCCTTTTATGACCCCAATGGCTTCCATGCCAGCATCCGGCATTATATTTTCAACGTCATAGCCGTGCGCCTTCAATTTTCTGATGCTCTGTTCAGCCTTCCGACGAATATGGGAGCGGATTTCAGCAGGGAGTGCTTCCAATCCGATCTTTAAGTCGCGCGCCTCGACCTCGCTGATCGCCATAGTTGCGGTGTTTTGACAACAGGAAAAGCAGGTAGATGGGCACGGGGTGCCCCCTGATTCTTGACGCAAACGTTCGACATCACGCTGAATCTCATCAAGGAGTTCGTAATAGGCTTTCATGGTAGTGTCAATCTATGGTCAGATTATACACAGCGTGCCTGAAGATAACAACCTTGGAACCGTTCTCTAAAATGAGCTTAATCTCATAAGGGCTGACCCAGTCTATAATGCCACGAAAGATCTCTCCCTCACGGAGTGTAACCTCAATCGAAGTTCCATTTTTTCGGGCGAGCCGAACGGCTTTGGTATCAATTTCAGGGACCTGCGCATCAGCAGTGAGTTGTGTCAGTTTCTGTGCCTTCACAGCAGCATCGCTATCAACGGATGCCTGAACCCTCTCTGCATCAACGTCTTTATAACAGTATTTAACATCCGTTTTGGTGATCTGCTGCTCTTTCCCGTTGCTGTTGAGCGTCAAACTGGAGAGCGTCATTTCAAGGACAGTCGCAGGCAGTTGGACGTGATTATACAACGCAAAAAACATGGATGTTTCGAAATTAATCTGCTTAAGGATATAGAGATCCCCAAAACTGAGTTGCTTTGAAGATGCGTCTGGTGTCTCTTGTGTCGGTGCTGCCGGATCGTTTGAATCTTTCGTCGAGGCACGTTGATTGCGGGATGGTTTTGCTGCCGGTTCCAGAGGTGCTACAGATGCCTCAGGGGTACGACGATTCCGAGTCGGCTTTGATGCGTCAGTCTCATAATTGGCGGCAGTCGTTGGCTCATTACTGACAAATTGGCCCTGTCCCTGCCCCGGGAAACCTGCGTAACCGCGCGGAATAATTGCTTTCCCTTGGCGTAACCATCTGCGTTCCGTTGGTGTTAACAATACTTCGACGTTTTGGGCAACAAGCCCCTTCTCACCTTCAATAATGCTGTACTTTACGCGCTGTCCGACCCGGAGTTCCTCGTATTCGGGCTGCTTAATAGCAGAACTATGTAGGAAAACATCTGCATCACTGCTGTCTTGCGCGATAAATCCGAAACCTTTATCGAAATTGTAGTACTTAATCCGTCCTGTAGGCATTTTATGCTCCTGTGGCCTTATCCCGTTTCAGGCGCGGGACGTTAACCATTCGTGTTCCTGCGCGAGCATTCCTTATTTACGGTTTTTCTTGACATAACAACTCTACCCTTTATACAATAAATAGAGCAGATCTCATCTTTTGGAAACCCACTTCCTTCTACAACAGTGAAAGGAACGGTAAATTACCAAAGTATTTATATATTAAATCATAATTCAACACGTTTGTCAAGTATCAAGTATGAGACTGCGAGTCGTCTGCTCTCAGTTTCTAAAGGAGACCTTGTATGGAAACCACCGACCTGACACATCATATTCAATCTATTCGTCTTGTTGACACACACGAACACATGAAGCGCGAAATCGAATGGGTTGAGAACGGACCCGATATCCTCCAAGACCTATTCGGAAATTATGTGCCTGCCGACCTGGTAACAGCCGGGGTGTCTCCAGAAGCGATGCGCAACCTGATGGACGCCTCTCAAGATGTCGCATCACGGTTTGAAGGTATCCGGGACGCCTGGGAAGCGACGCAGTTTACGGGGTATGGCGAGGCGGTCAGCCTCATCGCTAAACACATCTATGGACTCGACGAACTGACAGGCGATGGGCTCGCGGGTGCCAATAATCTAAAAGGACTTCGCGCCCCCGGTAAACGTTATCACATTTTACACGACCTCGCGAATCTTGACCATATTCAAACGGACGATTTCAGTTGGCAGTGTGACCCGGACACCTCCGGTCCCGATTTTTTCCTCTACGATCTCTCGTGGGCAACATTCTGTAACGGACAAGTCGATCCAAGTGCTATTCATGCAGAAACAGGGGTCGAAGTCAACGATCTAACTTCCCTTAAGACTGCTATGGCGGCGATTTTCGCCAAGCACGCCCCGTGTGCTATCGCAGTAAAATCACAACACGCTTACAATCGAACGCTCGACTGGATTGAAAGAAGCGATGCCGAGGCTGCTACTGCGCTTAATGCTGTACTCACGAAACCGGCTCCAGAAATCGACGAAGCGACACGCCTCTGTCTGGGCGATTGGTGCTGGGCGCGCGGCGTTGAACTCACGATTGAACACAACCTCCCTTTCAAGATTCATACGGGTTATTATGCCGGCAACGATCGGATGCCAGTGCGACGTATCCCTGCGGGCAATATGTGCGCCTTATTCGCTCGGTATCTCGACGCGAAATTTGTATTGATGCACATCGCCTACCCTTATAACGATGAACTCGTCGCCCTCGCCAAACATTACCGTAATATCTGGGTCGATTTCTGCTGGGCATGGAGCATTGATCCGTATAGTTCGCGTGATTTCCTCCGCCGGTGCATCCATGCCGTCCCGTCAAATAAATTGTTCGCTTTCGGCGGTGATACGGGATGGCCGACCAGCGCGATGGCGTATGCGATTCAAGCGCGAAACGAAATTCAACGTGCCCTTGAAGCCGAGATTGCGGACGGGTACCTCTCTGAAAAACAGGCAATGGCGTTTGCAACCCGGATTATGCACACGAACCAGTACGACTGCTTCGATATAAGTGGCACTCGCTTGAACATTGCGGACGCCGCATAACTTGAAACTTTACGTGTCTCTCAAAGCCTGTAGGCTCTCTATATAAGGGGCGCGCGCCACACCCTTTTCCGTAATGATCGCTGTAACTAACGCCGCGGGCGTGACATCAAACGCAGGACTATAGACTTTAACGCCTTCAGGCGCCGTAAGTTTCCCAAAACCTTCTGTCACCTCTTCCGCAGCACGTTGCTCAATAGGGATTTCTGCCCCGGTGCCGAGCGCGAAGTCTAAGGTTGAAGTCGGTGCTGCGACATAAAAAGGGATGCCGTGTGCTTCTGCAAGGATAGCGACATTATAGGTGCCGATCTTGTTTGCGGTGTCGCCGTTTGCGGCAATCCTGTCGGCACCGACAATCACACATTGGATTTTGCCTTCTTTCATGACCTGTGCTGCCATGTTATCGCAGATGAGCGTCACATCGATACCGGCTTGCATGAGCTCCCATGTCGTAAGACGTGCGCCTTGTAAAAGGGGACGCGTCTCGTCAGCGTAAACTTGGATCTTCTTACCCGCCTCGTGCGCACTGAACATAACCGCTAACGCTGTGCCGTAGTCGGATGTCGCTAACCCACCGGCGTTGCAATGCGTCAGAATTGTATCACTTTCGTTTAGCAACGCCATACCGTGCTGCCCAATGGCGCGGCACATCGCTTTGTCCTCATCAATAATCTTCAAAGCCTCAGCAAGTAGGACCTCTTTGAGTTCAGGGATCTGAAGGTGACAGTTCTCTTGTGCTGTCTGGGTAATTCTGTCCAATGCCCAAAAGAGATTAACGGCTGTCGGTCGCGAGGTCGCCAAATAATCGGTCGCGGATTTAAGTTCAGCGGTAAAAGCATCGTATGTGTTTACAGTGGAATCCCATATACCAATTACTGCACCCAGCGCACCCGCAATACCGATCGCGGGCGCACCCCGCACACGCAAGGATTTGATGGCTTCCCAAACCGATGGGAGATCATCGCAATAAATCTGTTTGAATTCATTGGGTAACAGCGTCTGGTCAATCATCCGAATTCTGCCATCCACCCATTCAATTGTTGAAACTGCCATTGTTTGGTACAGAACCCTCCTCTAAAAAAACGAAGCACATCTCGAAATAAATAAACTAAAGACTACGACACGTTAGAATAAGATAATAGCATTTTCTATGCCACAGCACAATCAAAATCTACCACTATAATTTTTAACCGAGATTATCGTGATTTATGTGATTCCCCCCTAATTTGGGTAATCCTTCAATCAGTTAGATCATAGCGCAGACGTTATTCACTGAAAACCGAAATTCGGACGCACCTTATAGTAGATTTTGAAAATAAGTTTACACTTCTGCCCCCGGTAGGCGAGGTTTCCTAACCTCGCCGATGCAAAAAAGTGTAAAGGTAATTACGGGTTTTACTATAATGTGAATTAAATCGGGCATGTCAGGTGCCCAAGTTCGTTGGTTAAGCGTAGATTTTCGGCATAATCAACCGGGCAATCAATAACTGACGGAACTTTCTGACGGAACGCATCTTTGAGGATAGGCACCAATTCGTCACTGCCTTCGACTCTATAGCCCTTTGCACCGAAGGCTTCGGCGTATTTGACGAAATCGGGATTTGTAAAGTCGATGTGGGCGGGTCTACCAAAATCGTTCATCTGCTTCCACTCGATAAGCCCGTAAGCCTCGTCATTGAAGATAAGCGTGACGAAGGGCACCCCGATTCGCGTCGCTGTTTCGAGTTCCTGCGAGTTCATCAAGAAACCGCCATCACCGCAAATTGCCAAACATTTGCGTTCTGGATAGATAAGTTTCGCCACAAAAGCACCCGGTTGCGCGATGCCCATGGAGGCGAAACCGTTGGAAATGATGCACGTATTCGGTTGATAGCACGGATACATACGGGCGATCCACATTTTGTGCGCGCCGACATCGGAAATGAGGATGTCATCTTCAGCAAGCACAGAACGGACATCACTCAAGATTTTTTGAGGCTTCATCGGGAATCCCATATCCTCGCGGTGTTCGTCGAGTTGGTCGAGTATAATTTTGCGTAAGGTGTTCGAGGCATACTCTGAATCTTTAGGATAGATTTCTTGTGCCATCAGGTGTCTGAGACTCTGACGGATGTTGCCTACCATCTCGACATCCGTGACGTAAGCGGCATCACTTTCGCTCGGTTGTGTATCAATATGGATGAGTTTCTTGTTCCGATCAGGATTCCAGAGACGTGGATGGTATTCGACGATATCGTAACCGATTGCGATGACGAGGTCTGCCCTGTCAAATCCACAGGAGACGAAATCGTTTGCCTGTAAACCTACACTCAGGAGGGAGAGTCGATGGGTCCACGGAATGCTACCTTTGCCCATAAAGGTGTGTGCAACGGGAATGTTCGTCATCTCGGCGAATTGGGTCAGAATCCGGGAAGCACCTTGACGGACAACCCCGTTTCCTGCGAGAATAATCGGTTGCTTGGCATCGTTAATCAGTTGCGCAGCGCGCAGCAAACAGGATACAATGGGTTCTGTTTCGCTGGGAAAGTCATGTGGCATCGGTTCCGCGCTAACTTTCATCTTAGCGACATCTTCTGGAAAGTCGATGTGTGTAGCGCCGGGTTTCTCTCCGGTCGCTGTTTTAAAAGCTTTACTCATCGATTCCGGGATGATTTCGGGGAGGTGAAGAAGCGTATTCCATTTCGTCATCGGTTTGAAAACGGAGACGACATCCATGTATTGATGAGATTCTTTGTGCATCCTGTCTAAACTCGCTTGTCCGGTGATCGCAACGAGAGGTGCTCTATCCATATTCGCATCGGCAACGCCTGTGACAAGGTTCATAGCGCCTGGACCTAAGGTGGCAAGACATACACCCGCGCGTCCAGTGAGACGCCCGTAGACATCTGCCATGAAGGCGGCACCCCGTTCATCGCGGGTTTGAATAAATTGGATGTTGGATTCTAACAGCGCGTCCATCAAATCCAGGTTTTCTTCACCCGGTATGCCGAATATATAGTCAACGCTTTCGTTTTCCAGACATTTAACGATCAATTCTGAGGCTTTCATGATTGTATTTCCTTATATGTTACAACGGGCGAAAAATTTGTTTTTTCTCCCTGAATTACGTATCATTAATATATCATATAGAGATATAGAATTGCAATTTTTTAAGAGAAAATAGTAGGCACACGGTGTGCTATCCTGCAATATTACAGAAGATATATGACAAAGAAATTTTTTTACCTCTATATCCTTGTTCTATTTGTCCATTCGCAATTAATCTTTGCCCAAAGCAATTCGGGCGATTTTCCTTACATCACTGAAACACCGGGAGAATTGATCGTCCGTTTACATCCCGATGCATCCGGTGAGCATCTCGAAAGGTTGAGCAGACAACTTGGGGCAGTATCTGTTTTCCCAGTTTTTCCCTCCACGACAGCCGGTGGACGACACCCTCGGCTCCGTCGTATCTATCTGATTCGGTTTCCAAAAGATTGGCAATTGGACACTTTACGACGACGGTATGAACGACACGGTGCGATTGAAGCGGTTGAGATGAATCGTCTCAACCAATTCTGTGCAGAAACGCCCCCGAACGATCCAAACTACGTGGAGCAGTGGAATCTGGATGTCCTCAATATGAGGCAGGCATGGAATATAGAACAAGGAAAACCGCACGTAACGGTGGCAGTCGTTGATAGCGGGATTGCCACCCAGCACCCTGAATTGCGTTCACGGATTTGGGAGAATGTCGGTGAGATTCCAAGAAATGGTATTGACGATGACGGAAACGGTTACGTTGACGACAAAAACGGATGGGATTTCAGCGATGCGCCGACGCTTCCGGGCAGTGGCGATTGGACAGTCCGCGATAACGATCCCGAAGATGAAACTGGACACGGAACACACGTCTCCGGTATCATCGCTGCGGAGGCGAACAATGGACGTGGGATCGCGGGGATCGCGTCGAACTGTCGTTTGATGCCTCTCAGAGCGGGTTTCAAGTATGGAGGCGGTGCGTATCTCCAGAATGACGATCTCGCCGCTGCTATTGTTTACGCCGCAGACAATGGGGCAGGCGTGATTAATATGAGTTGGGGGGATACGGTGCGTGCTTTTATCATAGAAGATGCCGTAGAATACGCCCATCATCGCGGGTGTGTCTTGGTGGGTGCCGCCGGCAATTCGGCGACAATCGGCTCTTACTATCCGGCTGCTCTTAAATCCGTTATCTCCGTTGCAGGGCTTGGACAGGAAAAGCAGTTGTATGACGGTTCTAATTTCGGTGCTACCATTAACATCGCCGCGCCCGGTGAAGAGATTCTCAGCACGGCACTTAAGGGGGAGTACGGAAAGAGAGACGGGACATCCATGGCGGCTGCGCACGTCTCTGGGGTCGCTGCGCTCGTCTTGTCGGCAAATCCGAACGCCACCAACATACGGATTCAAGAGAAGTTGATTGCGACTGCAAAGCCGCTTTTCATTACCGAACTCGTTGGCGCAGGGGCATTGGATGCTTATGCCGCACTCACGGAAACCTCGACACCGCTTGTTGCGGAAATTAATGCGCAACGGACATTGCAACACGCCTTCGGTGGAGAACAATCTCACGGTGGCGTTGAAATTGTTGGCGCGGAGATAGCGCGCGAGGTTATCTTTGATAGGATTGAAATCATCGGCAGCGCGGGTGGGACTGAATTTTCTGAATACTGGTTGGAGTATGGCATCGGCGAGGTCCCGGAGTTATGGTATCCGTTGGGAACTGTACAAACTGAACCGAAATTTAGGGCGTGTCTATATAAATGGGACACTTCTACTTTAGTGGAAGGCGGGTATACGCTGCGCCTGAGTGTTAAATCTGAAAATGGAGACATCAAGAGAGTCAAGGCGGTTGTTGACGTGGCGCACGAGGTGCCTCTTGTTATAAAGCATGAAGCACAACCATGGCTTGCAGGAAACAGATTCAATTCGGTGGTGATGTGGGAAACGGAAGCATTAACCACAGGCAAAATCCAAATTCTTGAGGCGAACGGAAATATCAATAGAACCGGTCATTCGGACGCAGAGAACTTACTTCATTTCGTCAATATGTCGGATTTAGGCGTGCCGCCCGGCACTTATGTGTACCGGTTGGCAGTGAAAAGTAGCGTCGGAGAACTGCACATTGATGACAACAACGGCAGGTTATATCAGCTTGGAGTGGACGATACCTCGATTGATATATCGCATCTCCGGCAAGTCGCATCCATTGACAGTGGATTGCACGCTATCGCTTCCCCGGTAGATATAAACAGAAACGGGAAGTTGGAACTCTTTGCCGTTGAAATGGGGACTGGCGCAGCACACGTTCTTGAAATAGCTGATGACGGAACGGACGAACAAATTTTTTCATTTCCCGAATCACTGTGGCCCTGGGCGGCAGCGGATACAGATAACGATGGACTTATAGAGGTGTTGTGCAACGCTTCGGGAGCGACATTTTTGCTGGAGCAACCCGCACAAGGTGAACTTCCAACGGAACGCATCTGGGAAGCACGCGGGCAGTGGAGCCGGACAATCGCAGATGCGGATGCAGATGGCACACCGGAGATATTCGCTCGTGATGATGTCACGAACACCATTTCGGTATACGAGGCGGTCGAAAATAACGATTATCGAATTGTAGCGACCCTTGAAAACCCGATGTGGGGAAACACTGGGATTAGTGCGAATTTCGCCACGGGCGATTTTGACGGTGATGGACGGACAGAGATTTTAGCTGGGGACAACAGTGGGAGAGTATTCATACATGAGGCGACTGGAAACGACGAATACAGACAAACTTGGATACACACGCTTCCTGAAGGAATACCACAACTCTTTGCCACTGGGGATATGGACGGCGATGGGAATGCCGAGTTTGCTATCTGCGCCAAAACGGGTACCCAAGTCGGCACTACACAACTTGATATTCGTTATCATCACTGGCTTTTAACTGTCTTCAAATCAGAGGGTGATGATATCTATCGTGCCGTGTGGACACAACGCATCCGTGATGTGCGGGATGGCGGAAATGGGATGACGATTTCGGACGTCAATAACGATGGCCGCAATGAACTTTGCATCGCTGTTCAGCCTAACTTCTATCTCGTGCAGTATGACGGAATAGACTATCGACCTATCTGGCACCACCCTTCAACAAGCACTTTCAATCCGATTGTCGTTGATCTGAATGGCGATGGAGTAAAGGCACTACTGTTTAATAGTAATAATGCCTTGACCGTTTTTGAGACTTCTGAAACGGTTACACCCAGCCCACCGTCCACATCGGTATCTGTCGCCCCAACACAGCGCCCACGCTTGCATACCGCTGTGCATTCGCCACCGAATCAGCTCTTGTTGGAGTTTGACAAACCGATGGGTATCTCTGCGACGAACGCTGGACGCTACCGTCTGCACAAGCAGGGAAACTCAGAAAACGGATCGCAACGTTACACGCCACGCTCGGCTATTCTTGACAAAGCAGGAAAGCGGGTTGTTCTTACATTCTCTCCAGAAGTCTTTCGCACGGGCAATCACTATCAGATTGAGGCACTACAACTTTCGGATATATCCGGTGCCGATCTCGCAGAGGATGCCAGAATGTTGACAATAATGCTGCCCGCCCCAATGCTTGCCGAGGTGATTGTCTATCCGAATCCGGTGATAACCTGTAATCAGGTTACATTTGATAAACTACCGGCGGGAACGGACGTTTATATCTACGATGTGAGTGGAAATTGTATTGCATCACTGACTCGGACAGAATATGAGAGAGATAGGCGAGTTTGGGAGCTTTTTGGGGTCAGTAGTGGGGTCTATATTTATGTCCTTTCGTCTGAAAAGGATCAACGCATCGGCAAATTCTCTGTCATTCGTTAGAAGAGTTGTCAGCCCGCTCACTTTGTTCGCTTATTTTCATCGCTGTTCCGTTGTATTGAGCGATACAAAAGCCGGATTGAGTTTGAACACGTTTCGGATCGCTTCTATTGCCTTCTGCCGTTCGTTGGCTTTTAGTGCGACCTGCGCGAGGTGATAATGAGGCTCAACGGCATCGCTCTGTAGATTGATGGCGCGTTCCAAGGTTTTCATCCCCTTGTTCACCTGTCCCCGCTTCGATAAAACCCAACCGAGGGTGTCGTGATAAGCAGCGACATCCGGATTCAACGTTACGGCTGTATAGGCTAACGCCTCAGCAAGCCGTAGACTGGGGAGAGAAGTCTGTAAGAGTGGAAGATCGGAAGATTGGCGGGGAGCCTCTACCGTCCACGCTTCTAACCTTCCGACCCTCCAATCTTTCATCCAAATAGGGTTCGGATAATTGTCCGCATAGAGGCGTGCGAGGTTATTGTATGCCTCACCATATTTCGGTACAAGCTGTATCGCTTTTTCGTAGGTGCGTTTTGCGTCCAGCACACGTCCGAGTTTCATATACGCCGTCCCAAGAATATTGTAGGTTTCATAGTCGCGGGTTATTCCCACTTCTACCGACGTAAGTGGATAAACCCCGACAAGTGAAGCTTCGGCGGCAAATACATCCGGGTTTTCATGCGCTCTCGTTTCTAAGAACAACTCATACGCTTCAACGGAAAGCGCGTGTTGACCTTCCTTAAAATACGCGAATCCGAGTTTCCTATAGAAACTAACCGGAAGGGCGCCGAGTCCCCTGCTCAATTCATACGAATTAATGGCTTTTCTGTAATATCCCTCCTGAATGTAGAAATCCCCTTCCGCCAATGAGCGTTTTACTAATTCCGGTAGTTCACTCATAGAAAGTCCAAAACGAGAGAGTGGACTTAACTCCATTTTTGTGTGTTTCTGATATTGGGTGAAACCGATTATAACGATAACCAAAACAGCCCACAATATTAGATACACTCGCGTTCGCTGCACCCATTGCTTGGAGAGATACCTGCCGGGGTGTATGAGCGTCAGAAAGAAGTTCGTCTGTGCGGGTTCAAGCGCAGTGCCCTTCGGATCATACGGGACGGTAGACGCATTCGGGGCTAATACCGGGAGATTGACGGATGAACCGGCAAGACGAGACGATCGGGCAATGGATTCTGCTAAATCATCTATCTCCTGATCTTCTTTCTCTCGTTGTGTTGATTCCGTATCGGTCGTTAAAGTATCTGTCGGTGTTTTTGATTGGGTATTTTCTACGGATTTTTCCGGCGTATCAGTTACGTCATCTGCGGATTCTGTTTCCTTCGGAACATCGACGCGTTCATCCGTGGACGCTGTATAATCCGATATATCAGTTATCTCGTCTGAATCAACAGAACGACTTATGAATATTTTTTCAAATTCTGTTGGCTGTTTCTCACCAGATTCAACCGTCTCTGTATCTTCCACCGCTTCTATGAACAGATCGTCGGGCGGAGTCGCTTGAGAACCCGCCATGTTATGCGGAGAAACATTCGACTCCGATTCTACTATGTCTTCTTCTGGTGTGGTTTGTGAATCTATAAAATCCGCTGTCGGTGACGGTTCATTTGGATCTATCTGCTCAGCATGCAGGACGGATTCAGATGCCTCCGGGGAGAGTGAAGTGCCTCCGTTGGCATAACGCCCCTCAATCCGAGCCATGCTTTTCTTCGCTTCGATCCGCGTAAGCATAGAGCCGGTAGTGCGGAGCGATTCGAGCATAGGCAGCGCATCAGGTGTTGCCAATTCACCAATCGCTTCAAGCAGTGCCCAAAGCGTTAAATCGTTTGACTCTACCTGCAACGCTTCAAGTAACGGTTGCGTAGCCCGAGTCGCGTCCATTTGCTGAAGTGCCATCGCGGCTTCGCGTCGGACCATGGAATCTGAATCGGCGAGCACCTCAATTAGGGCTTCTATTCCCTGTGAGCTGCCCTGCGAAACAAGATTCACAATAGCACTGCAACGGACAACGCTCGGTTGCGTTGTGTTCATTAAATTCTGGATAAGTTGTTCAACAGATAACATAATTCCGCAGATGGATCTGAAGTTACGCGACTATTTTTAAGACACTCTCCCAATTAACAAAACGATTTTTGTGGGAAAAAGGTTTCAAACCTTATATTAATTATCATCTATCAGTTGTCGGTCCTCGTTTAACAACAATTTTCGCGTGTTCCTGATAACTGAAAACCATTTGACATTTTGCGAAAAACTCCGTATCATAAAGTGTATATCTTTTTATGGATATCGGAGAAATTTATGAAACACAGATGTTTTACACGGATTCTCTTATTGACGCTTCTAATATCGCTACTTGCGGGATTTTCCCCAATATTTGCCGACTCACACCTAAAGCGTGGTGGCACCCTAATATTCGGGCGCGGCGGTGACTCTGTGGGATTAGATCCGGCGCTTGAGGAAGATGGAGAATCCTTCAAGGTTTGCGATAATATCTACGATACACTCGTCCAATACAAAGATGAAAGCACTGAACTTGAACCCGGTCTCGCAACAAATTGGGAAAGCTCAACAGATGGTTTGATATGGACATTTCACCTTCGCAAAGGCGTAACGTTTCATGATGGAACCCCTTTCAACGCCGAAGCCGTTCTCTTTTCGCTTAACCGACAGCACGATGATACACATCCCTTCCATAAAGTTGGCGGTAGTTATATTTACTGGATAGCAACGGGCTTGGCAGAGATTGTTGACAAAATTATCGCTGTTGATGACTATACCGTTCAAATTCACCTTAAAACGGCTTATGCTCCTTTTATCTATACGATTGCAATAACCCCTTTCTCTATTGTTAGCCCAACAGCGGTGCAGAAATGGGGCGATGCGTTTTCCAATAACCCGGTCGGCACGGGTCCCTTTAAGTTCGTGCAGTGGGATAGAGGAGATAAAATCGTGCTTGAAGCAAACGACACGTATTGGGACGGACGGCCTCTGTTAGATAGAGTGATCCTTCGCTCTATTCCTGATAACTCCGTGCGGCTTATTGAACTTCAGCAAGGCAGTATCCACGCCATGGAGTTCCCAAATCCGGACGATTTTCAACAGATCCGAGATGACGACACGCTCGAATTGTTATCGCAACCCGGCATGAGCATCGGTTACTTGGCGATGAACATGGATAAATCTCCTTTCGACACTCTCAACGTTCGGCTCGCAATTAACCACGCTATCAACAAATCAGCAATTATTGAATACCTGTATCAAGGTTTGGGGATTCCAGCGAAGAACCCGATTCCACCAACACTCTGGGGGTATGATGATTCGATTGAAGATTACGCCTACGACCCGGAACTGGCGAAAAAACTGCTCGCTGAAGCGGGATACCCCAACGGTTTTGAGACAACCCTCTGGGCATTACCCGTTCCGCGTCCCTATATTCCTGATGGACGCGCCCTTGCAGAAGTTCTTCAATCCGAACTCCGAAATGTTGGAATCGAGACAAAGATCGTGACCTTTGACTGGGGTACCTATCTTGAAAAAACGAAAAATGGGGAGCACGACATCGCGATGTTGGGATGGAGTGCCGATCTTGGGGATCCCGATAACTTCCTCTACTTCCTTCTAAGTAAATCGTCAGCAGAGAAGCCCGCTGGAAATATTGCATTTTATCGTAGCGATGAAATGCAAGCCGTTTTAGAGCAGGCGAGAGCGACCTCAGATCGAGAAAAGCGAATCTCGCTTTATCAAGAAGCACAGCGAATCTTCCACAAAGATGTGCCGTGGGTGCCATTGGCGCATGCGAAACAGATTTTAGTCATTAACAAAAAGGTCAAAAACCTTAAACTTCAACCCTTGAATTGGAAATACTTCCGCCAAATTTGGATCGAGGAATAGCTATGAGCAAATCCGTATTTCGCGTAGGTGTCACGCGCGACTTCTTAGGACCCGATGGCACCTGCGATTTAGATGACATTGCCGGTCCGCTTTTTGACAAGGCAGGTCTACACTGGGAATATATTGCGGAGAATACACCCGCATTACAAGCCGAACAAGTGCAGGATTATGACGCACTCTTAGTATTAGGGGCAGGTATCACGGCAGAAACGTTCACAGACGCTGACAAGTTGGCTGTCATTGCGCGTTTCGGGGTCGGATACGATAAGGTGGACGTGGAGGCTTGTACCGAAAACGGTGTATTGCTAACGATTGCCCCAGATGGTGTTCGTCGTCCGGTTGCCACTTCCATCATGACTTTTGTCCTATCGTTGGGTCACCAGTTATTGATAAAGGATAGACTCATCCGTGCCGGGGGTTGGAGAAACACACAGAACTATAGAGGCATGGGGTTAGTCGGCAGAACGTTGGGACTTGTCGGTATGGGTAATATCGGGAAAGAGGCGTTTAAACTGGCGAAACCTTTCGGGATGCGCCACATCACCTACGACCCTTACATCACACCTGCTGACGCAGCAGAAGTGGATGTAGAGCCTGTCGATCTGGATGCCTTGATGCAAACGGCTGATTTTGTGTGTGTCTGCTGCCCATTAAACGAGGAAACGCGCGGACTCATTAACGCGAGACGTATCGGGTTGATGAAGCCGACGGCTTATCTGATTAACACCGCACGCGGTCCAATCGTTGATCAGAAAGCACTCACAGAAGCTCTTCAGAATCGACGCATTCAAGGCGCGGGCCTCGATGTTTTTGAACAGGAGCCAATTGACGACGACGATCCGCTCTTAAGTCTGGATAACGTTATCGTAACCCCACACAGCATCTGCTGGACGGATGAATGCTTTGAAGGCAACGCCAAGAGTGCGTGTGAGAGTATCATCAGTGTGGCTTCTGGAAAAATGCCGTTATATATTGTAAATCGGGAGGTTACAGATAACCCGAAACTACAGCAGAAGTTAGGGCGTTGAACCTCAGGAGACCTATCAGCCCGGTTTCCAACGGAGATCGGATTATAATCCAAACGATATGCCTGTGGATTTCAGCGTTGAAGATTTTATTAGTAGTTGGGAAACCGCATCAGTTACTGTTGATTTGTAACCCTATAGAACGCGGAGGAACATCATGCTCACGGAACAACAGATTAAGCACTTTAACACCTTGGGATTTCTCATTTTTCGGCAGGTGTTCAGCCAAGACGAGCTGAACACAATACACGAGGAGTTTGAAGCGGCGATGGCATCTGCATATCGTCATTCCCCCTTTGATGGAACGCACCGACATTGGCTGCCAATGATGGGACCCGAAACCCCGTTCTTCGCGAACCTGCCGGAAGACGCACGGTTCTGCGGGGTGGCAGAGCAACTCTACGGCGACGATGTCTTTTTCGTTGTTTCCGACGCGAACCGTTATGTGGGCAATACAGGTTGGCATCCCGACCATAACGTCGATCCAACCAAAGATTGCTACGGGGTGAAGTTCGCATATTATCTTGAACCCGTTGACGCGGAAAGCGGCGCGTTACGGTTGATTCCCGGCTCTCACAAAAATCCGCTACACGACGACCTGCGGGAGAATTTGAACGAGTTGGGACTGGAGATTTGTGACGTTCCAGGTTATGTTTGCAAATCGGAACCCGGCGATGTAGTCGCTTTCGATATGCGGTGCTGGCATGCCAGCTCGGGTGGCAGCGATGACCGTCGAATGTGCACTATTGTTTACTATAACAATCCAAAAACGCCAGTAGAAAATGCTGCCACACGCGACCGCGCCCGTAGCAATGCGAAGAGTCCCGAACATTTTAACCGCCCGGGCGAACCGCTCTACGATCCACACTGGGTCGCAAACCCAGCGGGCAGTGAAAAACGGCAGCGTTGGATTGATCGGTTACGTGCGTTGGGATTTTTGGATACTGAAAACGAGCAGCAGTAAAAACCATCTATACCTTCCAGAACTGGGGGAACGTGGTGCTTTGGACAATTGTTAGAAGAGAAATCATAGCAAATATCTTGAGTTTCAGATTCCTGATGGGACTCCTCATCTATTTTTCCTTGATTGTGACAAATCTCTTTGTTTTGACCAGAGGTTATGAAAATAGTATAATATCTTGCCGCGTTTTGTTGGCAAGATTTTTAAACACCCATTCAACGAAGCGCGTAGCTCGTTCTGACCGAACCGCAAGGTATAATTAAAAAATGGCACATGCATATACCCCCGGGCTTAAGGTTACCGAGGGAATGACAATTCAGAAAGAACGTCGACTTCCACTGCAAGGTGAGGTTCTCGTTGAAGCCGGGGCAGCAGTCCAGGCAGAGGATGTCGTCGCGAAAGCGGATCTGCCGGGTAACGTCCAACTCCTGAACGTTGCTAACCTACTCAGTGTCCCCGCAGAAGAAATTACAGAATACATGCTCAAACTTGTCGGCGAAACGATTGCCAAAGATGAGATTATCGCCACGACAAAAGGGCTTTTTGGGCTTTTCAAATCGCAGGCACGTTCACCGATTGACGGTACAATCGAAGCTGTGTCCGATGTCACGGGACAAGTCATTCTCCGAGAACCACCGATTCCTGTGGAAGTTAAGGCTTACACAGATGGCACAGTAACGGAGATCTCCCCAAATGAGGGTGTCACAGTAGAGACTTACGGGACCTATATCCAAGGCATCTTCGGGGTTGGCAGTGAAACAATCGGGAACTTGATTGTCGCTGTCTCTTCTCCGAGTGATGGATTGACTGCGGAACAGATCCTTCCCGAACATCGAGACCACATTTTGGTCGGCGGTTCGCTGGTCACGACTGAGGCAATTCAGAAAGCAATCCAACAAGGTGTAAAAGGTATCATTGCCGGTGGGATCGATGATGCGGATCTGCGGGAGCTTCTCGGTTACGAACTCGGTGTAGCAATTACAGGTTCCGAGGAGATTGGGATTACATTGGTTATCACGGAAGGATTCGGAAGCGTCGCAATGGCGGAGCAAACGTTTGACCTCTTGAAAACGCGGGAAGGTATGAAAACCTCTATCAACGGTGCGACGCAGATTCGTGCCGGTGTCGTTCGTCCGGAGATCGTGATCCCATTGGTATCGGACGCGGGAGAAACGCGAGCGGAGAAGGATGGAAGCGTGGAAGGCATTTTGGAGGTCGGCAGTTCCGTCCGCATCATTCGGGAACCGTATTTCGGTAAATTGGGACGTGTTACGGAATTACCTGTAGAACTTCAGAACTTGGAGACAGAGGCACAGGTGCGCGTGTTGCGTGTTGAACTCGAAGACGGTGAGCAGACCCTACTGCCCCGTGCTAACGTTGAAACGATTGAAGGGGGTTAGTTTGACTGGAGTCTTGATTTGAGAAATATGAGGACGGCACGCGGAGCGTGCCTACTACTTTAGGAAGATTTCTCAACTGGGTTGATTTTCATACCACTTCACGTTGCCGGTGCTGAGACCGCTGGCGACGATGTCCAATCTGCCGTTCCCATTCATGTCCAAGACGTGCATCTGACCGACCCCTAAACCCCCATTGTCAATTGTTTCTTTGCGCCACCGATTCTGTGCGATATCCTCTGGACGGTAGAGATGCAAACTCGTCCCTTCACCGTTGTAGCCACAGATAATCTCAAGTGCTCCGTCATCGTCAACGTCAACAGCCGCGAGGGAGTGTCCTCTGTTGAGTGTGTCATCGATGAGGTAGCGGTGCCACGGCTCGGTTCGCAGATCGCCAGTAGCTTTATACCAGACGAGGTTGTTCCCGTGCCACGGCTCAATCGCTAAAATTTCGTTGATCCCGTCGCCATCAATATCCGCGGCGAATGTGTCGCTACATTCTCGGTCGCTAATGATCCATTTCCCCCAGTCGTCTGTCATCGGTGATGTAGGCGGTTCATACCAGATCAATCCTTCCGAGCAGCTGATGAGGATGTCATCACGTTCATCTTGGTCAACGTCATTGATACTCAAGCCGTGGTTGATGTGGAGGGAATCGTCGAGGAGATGGGATTGCCAAGCGGCTCTTTCTCGCGGGGTATCCGACAATTCGTAGCACCAGAGGGAGCCGGGACTATGCCATTCGCCGGCTTTACCGTCCTCGCCGCGAATGGATGCAACAATGAGAAAAGGAACCGACGTTGATGCGTTCTGAGAGAGATTCGCGAGTCCTATACGATGGATAAAGGGGACATCGGCGATGCGGTGGCGCTTCCAATTCTGTCCGTCCTGTGATGGAGCCTCAAGCCACTGGAGGTATCCACCTGCGGCATTGACCCCGCGATTGAAACCACTCCCGACAATGAGATCAGGCGTGCCGTTGCCCGTGAGATCGTAAGGCACTATGGTGATGTGTCCACTGCCCTGATCGGTTACGAGGTGTCTCTTCCAATGGGGTGCCTCGTACCAAGCGATAATGGGTTCGCCTGTAGAGCCAGCAATGATGTCGATCTGTCCGTCACCGTTTATGTCAGCGACTGCGAGTCCATAAACGCTTTTGAAGGTGTTGTCCAGTTGATAGCCTCTGAATTTCACGGTAACCAACCTCCTCGTCCGATGGCACACGGCGTGTGCTTTGTTTAAGGATTGCGGAAAAATCTGAGTATCCCAGGTTCTATCTCATACCCAACACTCGACCAGAATGCGATCGCCCACGGATACTGCTCTTCTACGAGTGCTGTGATGCGTTTAACGCCCTGTTTTGCTAAACATCTTTCACCTTCCGCGACTAAGGCGCGTCCGATGCCACGCCGTCGGTAGTCAGGATGAACTGCGAGTCGATACATGTTCCCGCGCCAGCCATCGAAAGTAGCGATTAAGGAGCCGACGATACGTTGATGTGCTTCGGCAACTAACACCGACCCCAGGCTTTCTATTGCTCTGTGGACATCTGCGATAGTGTCTGTGATGCTCGGGGATGTTCCAGCAGCCTGCCACAATGTGAGAAGTGCTTCTGCTTCTTCTGGAAGGCACTCTCGAATTAAGAAAATGTCCGTTTTGTCCGATACATTCATATCTTCAGAGCAGGAACGAAAGATGTCACCAAGCAGATCGGCATACACGAAAGGCGAGGTTAGAAACCTCGCCAGCGCGGAAAACTTAAGGTCCACTTCCAAAAGAAGAAAATTTACTCGTCAAGCCAACTCATCATACTCCGCAGGTTTTTGCCGACTTTTTCGATTTCCAATTCCTCTTCCTGTCGACGGAGCGCACCGAGTACGGGTTGATTCGCTTCATTTTCCAAGACCCATTCTCGTGCGAAGACACCTTCCTGCACGTCCTTCAAAATTTGGCGCATTTTGTCTCGAATGCTGTCGTCAATGATCCGTGGACCCCGCGTGAGGTCCCCGAATTCAGCAGTATTACTAATGTCATTTCGCATTTTGCTCAATCCGCCGGCGTAAATTAAATCGACAATCAACTTGAGTTCGTGGAGACATTCAAAGTAAGCCATCTCAGGTTGGTAACCCGCTTCAACAAGTGTGTCAAAAGCGGCTTTGATGAGTGCCGCGGTCCCGCCACACAGGACGGCTTGTTCGCCAAAGAGATCCGTTTCGGTTTCCTCACGGAAGGTTGTTTCAATGACACCTGAGCGCGTGCCACCGATGCCTCTCGCATAAGCGAGCGCGACATCGCGCGCAAGTCCTGTGGTATCTTGATGGATAGCAACAAGGCAAGGCACGCCACCACCGCCTTCAAATACCTCGCGAACAAGGGATCCGGGTCCCTTCGGTGCAATCATTGCAACGTCGATATCACTGGCAGGCACAATCTGTCCGAAATGGACGCTGAACCCGTGTGAGACGAGGAGCATATTTCCCGATTCCATGTTCGGGGCAATCTGATCTCGATAAACGGCGGCATGCCGTTCGTCAGGGATGAGAATCTGGACGATATCTGCCATTACGGTGGCTTCTTCAACGGTTTTGACGGTCAAGCCTTCGGCTTCCGCACGTGCTTTTGAGCGACTGCCTTCATATAATCCGACGACAACGTTCGCTCCACTGTCTTTGAGGTTGAGCGACTGGGCACGTCCCTGTGCACCGTAACCCACAACGGCGACGGTGCGCTCTTTCAGTAAATCAAAATTAGCATCACTATCGTAATAAATCGTTGCCATTTTTCTAATGTTCCTTGCGGTTCGTTTCGAAAGGTTTGCGTATGAATGCCCCTTCCGTATATCCGCCTGCGTGTTTTTGCGAATCAATGCTGAATGCGCGTCTGGCATTCAGCGGGGGTCTTTGCTTGGGTATTTCTGCGTATTTCTGCGTATTATTGCAGGCTACAATTTAGGGTTAATGGAATGGGAGCGCAGCCCAGAGGTCGATAAATTAAAATTCGGAGCCGCGGAGCATCGCTATTTTGCCGGTGCGTGCTAACTCAAGGATACCGTACGTATTGAAAATATCAATTGCCGCTTTCAATTTACCCTCATCCCCGGTAATTTCAAGAACAAGTGAGGCAGGCTTCATGTCAATAACCCGTCCACGGAAGACTTCCGCGACTTGTAAAACCTCGGTGCGCTTTTGCGGATCCTCGGTAGCAACCTTGATAAGAACAAGTTCCCGCTCAACATGCGTCCCAGCAGTGGAAAGATCTGTTACCTCAATAACGTCAATAAGTCTATTGAGATGGTGATAGATCTGCTCAATAATTTGGGCATCCCCATGTGTGACAAGGGTTATCTGCGAAATGCTATTGTCATGCGTTTCCGCGACGTTGAGGCTGTCGATATTAAAGCCGCGTCCGCTGAAAAGTCCTGCAACACGTGCAAGGACGCCAAATCGGTTTTCGACCAAAACAGAGAAAATGTGTCGTTCTTCTGGGTTCATTTTTTATAGTTTTCAGTGCGGGTTGCTACGCAACCCTTAAAATCGTTAAGATAAGCCGCGGATAACATCTCCGAGTCCAGCCCCCGCGGGCACCATCGGGAACACATTCTCTTCTTCATCAACAATGAAGTCAATGACGACCGGGCCGTCGGTAATCCCTTGTGCCTTCTGAAGTGCGGGTACAACATCTTCGGTATGTTCAACCCGTAAACCTGTCGCGCCGAATGCTTGTGCGAGTAAGGCGAAATCTGGATTATCGTGGTAATCAACAGCAGAATAACGTTTACCGTGGAACAATTCCTGCCATTGGCGGACCATTCCCAAGTACATATTGTTGATGATGAAAATCTTAAGCGGCAGTTTCATGGTAACCGCTGGCACCAATTCTTGGATCGTCATGATGTAGGAGCCATCGCCGTTGATATTAACGACGGTTTTGTCAGGACATCCAAGTTGCGCTCCGATTGCGGCAGGGAGGCTGAAGCCCATCGTGCCGAGACCCCCGGAGTTGAGCCACTGTCGGGGGTCGGTGAATTTGAAGTATTGCGCCGCCCACATCTGGTGTTGTCCGACATCCGCGACGACAATCGCATCGCTGTAATGTTCATAAATCTGTTCAATGACGTATTGCGGCATCACCTTATCGGCTTTTTGCTCGTATTCAAATGGGTACTTCTGCTTCCATTCCTGAATCTGGTTGCGCCACGGATCTATGTCCGCTATACCAACCTGTTTGTTGAGTTCAGTGAGGACCTTCTTCGCATCACCAACGATCGGAACATCTACCGGGACATTTTTTCCGATACAGGACGCGTCAATATCGATGTGTACTTTTTTAGCGTTCGGTGCGAATTTATTGAGATCACCCGTAACGCGGTCATCGAACCTTGCCCCGATAGCAATAACAAGATCTGAGTCGGTGAAAGCGTAATTTGCGCAACAAGAGCCGTGCATTCCGGGCATCTCCATCGCCAAGGGATGTGTTTCGGGAAATGCCCCGAGCCCCATCAACGTAACCGTAATCGGAATCTGGGTTTTGAGCGTAAATTGTCGCAGTTCTTCACTGGCATTGGCGAGGACGACGCCACCACCGGCATACAGCATGGGGCATTTCGCTTCCTTAATCAGTGCCGCTGCTTTCGCAATTTGCACTGGATCCCCGTGCACTTGCGGTTTGTAACTGCGAATGTCAACCGTTTCTGGATATTGAAACAGGGCTTCATGTATCTGGGCATCTTTAGCAATGTCAATAACGACAGGACCAGGTTTCCCCGTCTTCGCGAGGTGAAACGCTTCAGCGACGACATCTGCTATCTCGTCGGAATCTTTGATTAAGTAACTATGCTTACAGATCGGGCGCGTTACACCGATAACATCACACTCTTGAAAGGCATCGCTGCCGATATAGTGGGTGAAGACCTGTCCGGTGATCGCGACCATCGGAATCGAATCCATGTAAGCGGTTGCGATACCGGTGACGAGATTCGTTGCTCCGGGACCCGAGGTTGCGAGTACGACCCCGACATCTCCCGTGGCGCGTGCGTAACCGTCAGCGGCGTGAGATGCTCCTTGTTCGTGCCGCATCGGAATCAATTTGATTTCAGTCTCACCGTACAGGGCATCGAAAATCGGCATCGCCGCGCCACCGTTCACACCAAAGATATATTCGACACCTTCTCGTTTGAGACTGTCAACAAGGATTTGCGCTCCTGAAAGTTCCATGCCAATTTTCCTCATAAGCTGCAGGGTGCGGGATGTAGTTCCCTGTTCCCTACGCGGAGTCGTTAAATTTTCGGTGCAGCTTGCCAACCGAAAACTTGCTCTACAGAAGTCGGTGCAGCTTGCCAACCGAAAACTTGCTCTACAAAAGAAAAAGCCTCCTCGTTCCGAACATGGAGACGAGAAGGGCATTCACACTGACCTTACCGTGGTACCACTCCAATTCTCTTTCTCACTTTCATTCAAGGTATCAGGCTTACAAGGTTGCCCGCCTACACTGAGAAAGAGCACTCTTTGGGATGCGTTAACGGGCATCACACCGACCAATCCTACTGAGTCCTACAGACCGTTCAGATTAGCAGCTCCGGGGCGACCTTCAATCGTGGGAACTTGTGGAGACTTTTCAGCCAATGAGTCTCCTTCTCTTGCAAGTCCGGACGACTTACTCCTCCCCTTCAACGCTTTTTTGGGTAATCTATTTATTTAATTGTTAATTACGCACGCCATTTTACTAAGTTTCACGAGCATGCGGAAAAGATATATCTTTAAGCTCTATTAAGTATAACATATTTGAACGGAAATGTCAAGAAATTTAATTGAACTGTGTCCTTTTGAGCAGACAGCACGGCGAAGTGAATCTGTTACTTTAAGAAGTAGAGGGTAGGTTTGAAAAGTGCTTCGCTCCTACCCCTACCGACATTTATAGTAAAGTTTAGAATTAAAAAGACATTTTAACGCTCCGACATGCTTGCCTCACCTCGTAGGGGCGAGGTCCCCTCGCCCGCTGTCAAATGTCCCATTAATTATGGGTTTTACTATAAAACGTGTTACGGGAAGTTAGGCGTTCGCTATGTAGAGTTCATTGACCCGAGTCCAGTTGATGACGTTTCCCCACGCCTCAACGTAAGCCGGACGCAAGTTCTGGTATTTCAGATAATAGGCGTGTTCCCAGACATCGAGCCCGAGAAGCGGGGTGTGTCCCTGCATGATCGGACTGTCCTGATTCGCGGTGGAGTAGATTTCCAACCCGCTGTCGCCGAGGACGAGCCATGCCCAACCAGAACCGAAGCGTGTAGTTGCGGCAGTAACAAATTGTTCTTTTGCTGCCTCCAGTGATCCGAAAGTAGAGGTGATCGCAGCTGCGATTTCTCCACCGGGTTCACCCCCGTTAGGACTCATGGTAGACCAGAAGAGTGAATGATTCGCGTGTCCACCACCGTTGTTGATGACGGCTTGGCGTTTGTCTTCCGGCACCTGATCGAGGTTGCTAAGCAAGTCGTGAATATCCATATCAGCGAGATCACCGAGTCCCTCTAAGGCGGTGTTGAGATTGTTGATATAGGCTTGATGGTGTTTGCCGTGATGGATTTCCATCGTTTCTTTATCAATATGAGGTTCCAAAGCATCATGCGCGTAAGGAAGTGCTGGTAATGTATGTGCCATTTTTAAAAATAGCCTCCTATTTTATTTTTTTCTCGCGCTTGCAAGTCTGCGTGCTGAGGGCATGCAAGCAAAGTGCTAAAAATCTAAGAAAGTATAACAGATTTGTCAGAAGTGTGCAAGTTTTTTCTGAAAGGTTTTTTAATTATTCCTTGCGGGTCGGTGAGATGGATTAGGAGTTTTCATGTGCCTTTCCGTAGAATTGAAGAAATACGCAGAAATACCCAAGCAAAAACACCAAGCAAAAACCCCTCCACTCCGTTACAGGTTTACTGTTTCCGTTTGAAGGGTGAAAGATGGAAAGAGGCGTGTCAGTCATCCGATTGCGGTGTTTCAGAGATTGCACCGACACGACACACACGCTTGTAACGGCAGTAATTACAAGGTTCTGTCTTATTTTTTGGCGTAATTGGTGTGTCGCCTTCTTCTTCGGAATCTACGAATGTCTCAACGCGCGTGATGATCGGAAAAGTGCCTTTAGAAATACTATCAACGTAGTGTTGAACGTAGCCACGCACGCGCGCAAGCCGATCATCGAAGGTTTCATCCGCTAACAGTTGACCACTTCTCGAGCCAACCGGTTTCCAGTCCTTACCATTGTAATTGCTGTAGGCGACTCCATTCTCGGATTCCGTTCCGATACCGAGTTCAATTTTACATTGATCCAATCTAATTTTATGATAAAGACCTGCTGCGGGGCCTAATCCTGTTCCTGTCTGCCCATTCAGTAATTCTGCGGCAATTTGAAGGTAGATCGGGAGTTGGAGACTCCGCCCGCTAAGGATCTCCGGCATTCTAACGGTGGTACTCCCAGTTTTATAGTCAATAATATTAAAGGAGCCATTACCTATATCAATGCGGTCAATTTTACCAGTCATACGCACGTCGCCGATAGTAACTGATTCAGTGGAGCTAAGTTCTGGATCTCTCGGTTCGCGTTTCTGTCCAAAACTAACCTCAAAATAGCGTGGTACGACAGGTAAATCGTGGGTTCGTTCGGCTTCGAGCCATTTGTGGAGGGCGACGCGAAGTTTCTCTATGTCGATCCTCCACAAGAGATTGTTCTCACCAATAAGTTTCTCCTTCCGATCATTGCGCTTTTCGTTGGCTTTGTGCTCAATCAGTTCATTTAGGTGTGTTTTTGCGTCTTTAAAGGTGTCCTCGTCACATTGTTGGATAGGTGGGCTTTTTTCGAGGCTGCGGTTGTTGTAGAATTCAAAGAGAACATCATGAAGTAATGATCCCTTTTCAAGGCCAGATAACTCGTCCTCTATTTCGTCCTCTTCACTCCTGAATTTCAAAACCTTATCGACAAAATACTGAAATGGACATTTGGCATAGGTTTCCAATTCCGTGACGGAATAGGTCAGATTCCTCCGATTTTCCAAACGCTTTTGGCTTGCAGGAAAAAGTGTGTCAGCCGTTAAAATCCCTTCGTAAGCCAGATGATCATGAGTCTTTTCGCGGCTTTTTTCAACCTTAACGACGTGGTTTATTAAGGGACGCATTTCTGCGATTTCAGCAGGGAATTCTTTAGTGGAGGGTTCGGGAGATGTCCATACATGATCGCCATACCTACTGAGAAAACCGGTTACACTCCCCCGAGAGGGACTCGAAACATCCATCTTCTCAACAGTGGCGATCGCCTTTAATTGACCGAGAAAAGGGGAGGGGATTAGATTCGCTTCTCCTTCACGTTTTGGGGTAAGCAGATAGAGGCGTTTCCGAAAGGATTTGAGGACTCGATAGAACGTGAATCGACTGTCATGTAACGCCTCGTCTTCGTTGCGATAAGGATGGTCTGGGAGCAGCGGATCTGGACGATAATTTTCTGGAAAACTGCCTTCTACAAAATCTCCCAAAAAGACGGTGTCAAACTCCAAACTTCTGAGTTCGTTGTTATATGCTAAATTTGTGAGTTCACTAAGTGGGAAGATCTTAACGGTTTCTTCATTTGTCTGTGTACTGTTTTGATAGTGCGTATGCTTTGCGATATATTTGAGTTTATTGATATAATCTTCGGACTTATATGACCTATTTTCTTCAGATTTTAACATGTCACAAAGTCCGTTAACTATTTTTTTGAACTGCTGAAGGGCATTGACCTCACCTTCAACAATTTTTCTATTTTTCAGTAGCATTGGGTTTAAAATTTTGGAAATAACTTCCGCAGATTTGAGAAAGGTATCAATGCTCTTCTTAAATGCGTCAGGATGAAAATCCCCTAAAAATAGTTTGGGCTTAACATCGGAAAAATAAGTGTTGCCGAAAGGAATTTGTCGTGGCGAAAGACAAGAAAAGATTTCTTTGACAACTTCTGACTGCATCAATGGAAGACTTTCGACGAGTGAATATGGAATACCATAAGTGGGGAAAACTTCTGCAATTCGTTTTTTGTAATTACCTATATTGTAGAACACAACACAGATTTCACTCAATTTACAGTCAGCCCTTAAGACACGTTTCTGAATTAGATGAGCGATCTGTTCTACCTCTTCGGATCTATCTGTTGGTTCTAAAACCTTAATCTTATCTGTTAGATTCGTTTTGTGATCCAGGGCGACATTCGTTCTGAACAGATTCTCAGCAAAATATTGATGTCGATCGGGGTTGCGTTCATACTCGGTGTCAATGTTAGCACCTGTGTCTTTAAATTGTGACACGAGGTTAATAATATTTTTATAAAGGGCTTTATTGTCTTCAATACAGTCAGTGCGAAACCACATCTCTACATCAGATATTTCAGCAATGTGTTTCAATAGTTTAATATCGGCTTTTGAAATTAAAGTAAAACCTTCAACAACAACAAGTTTAACGTTAGGAAATGTGCGTTTGATGCACTCTTCTTTGAAATTGTTTGCTAGGTAATAGTGTTTTCCTTTTTCATCTATCCATTGATTTGCAAGTCTCGCCTCATAATCGTTATAAATACGAGCAAGCTCTACTTGGGTGGGATCGTCTTCTACGAAGTTTAGTTCAGTCTCTCCTTGATCTCTAAGGTGATTTATTGTATTAAAGATAAGGGAGAGTGTGCTATCGGGGATGGTAGTATTTTGGATTGGGCGAAAGGTGTTGTATTGGTAGGTATCAATATTGTCAGGGGCGGGATCTACTATTTCGTGAAGCCAAAGGTGTTGGATCCCTGATAGGATATGTTGTTTTGGTGATTGTGTCTGACTGTATAACCTTTGAATGAAATCCTTGCTGGTATACACGGGCAAATTAGAAACTGCTCGGTTCGGATGATAACCGACCAATTCGCGCTGACGCTTCAGACGCGCGGAATCGGTCGGGACAATGATAACGAAGGTGTTTGCCTTATTGTTCTGAATGTGGGTTTTAAGAATGTTTTCTATATCTTGCATCTGTTTCGCATCGGGGTGTTTTGCTTGGATATTTTCCAGAAATCCCCTCCACTGTAACGACTACCTGACTTGTGTGCCGAGGGGCATTTCTGTGTCAAGGGTTGCCAAAACGACAGCGTCACCGCTCCCCGCGAGAATCATGCCGTGTGATTCAACACCGCGAATTGTCGCGGGTTCTAAATTCGCGACGACGATCACCTGTTTACCTACCAGGGCTTCAGGTTTATAGTGCTCGGCAATTCCAGCGACCAGTTGTCGTTTTTCAGTGCCGAGGTCTACCTGCAGTTTGAGAAGTCGGTCAGCCCCCTCAATCGGTTCGGCACTGAGGATACGCGCCACCCGTAGATCCAATTTTTGGAAATCAGCGAAGGAAATGAGACTTGGGGTTTCCTTCGTCTTCTTCTGTTTGGGGGGTGCCGTTTCTTTTCGCTGGGGCTGTTTCTGTTTTTTCACATCGACACGCGGGAAAATGGGTTCCCCTCTACTGACTGTCAGCCCTACAGGTAAGCGTCCCCACACTGCGACGGTATCAAATTCCGATAAACCGATCTGTTTCTGAATCTTCTCAGCCGTGTCTGGAACAAAAGGTGAGATCAGGACAGAGATGAATCGCAGTGCCTCTAAACTATTGTAGAGGATCGTGCCCATTCTCGGTTTCGTCTCAGCGGACCTCGCAAGTGTCCAGACCTGCGTTTGTTGAACATACCGATTGATACGCCGGACAAATTCCCAGATGGTTTCCAATGCCGCGTCAAACGCAAACGCTTTTATGTGTTCCTCTAATGTATTCACTGTTGTCTGCGCCATCGCTGTGATTTCATCATCAAATTCACCGGGTGTTGTCGGTGCGGGAATTCCTTCAAAGTTTTTGTTCACTAAACCGAGAACACGATTGAGGAGGTTACCCAGATCATTCGCGAGATCTGCAGTGTAGCGGGCGTGCAAACGAGCAGGACGGTAATCGCCATCGTTTCCGAAACTGAATTCGCGTAGGAGGTAATAACGGAACGCATCCAATCCGTATTTTGCTATGTCTGCATCCAGATCAACGAAAATACCTCGCGTTTTACTCAACGCTTCGCCATCTTTTGTCAAAAAACCGTGTGCGATGATCTGCTTGGGCAGTGGTAAATCAACAGCCATCAACATTGCGGGCCAGATCAGCGCATGGAAGCGGGTGATGTCCTTCCCCATCATGTGGATGTCAGCGGGCCAAAAAGTGCGATACTGCTCACTATCGGTTTCATAACCGAGTGCCGTCATATAATTCATCAACGCTTCAATCCAGACATAGACGATATGCTCAGGATCGAACGGTAAAGAAATGCCCCACGAGACGGAGGAACGAGATATACTTATATCTTCCAATCCGGAATCGAGGACGCTCAGGAGTTCATTACGCCGAGCTGCGGGGTAGACAAAGTCTGGATTCTCGCGGAAATGGGCAAGTAAGCGATCTTGATACTTGGAGAGTCTAAAGAAATAGTTATCTTCCTCAAGCCACTCCAGGGGCAATTTATGAATCGGGCAGATCTTTTCGGCTGTCAATTCTTTTTCTGGAATAAACCGCTCGCAGTGAAGGCAGTAGTATCCTTTATAAGTCCCTTTGTAGACATCCCCATTGGCGTAGAGAGCGGTGAGGAATTTCTGCGCCCCGCGCTTGTGCATATCGCTTGTTGTCCGCATGAAGATGTCGTGCGAGATATTCAGCCGTTTCCAAAATTTGATAAATGTAGGTGCTATTTTATCGCAATAATCTTGTGGGGTAAGTCCTGCCTTTTCAGCGGCTTTATGTATCTTTGCGCCGTGTTCATCAACACCGGTCAAAAAGAACACCTCATTACCTTTGAGGCGATGGTAGCGCGCCAAAGTATCTGCGACAATGGTACTATAACCGTGTCCAGCATGCGGTTCGTCATTGACGTAGTAGATAGGTGTGGTGATGTAAAATGCGCTCATTGTATTTCCTTTTTGGGACTCCTGTTTTTTGTCGAAAAGTATACCATAAGCCAGCCGGGTTGTCAAGGGCATTGTTCAAATAGGGGATGTGATGGCATGCCACACAAACTAAAAGTTCGCGCTGTGAACTGATACAAACCTTTTACGCTAAAACGTCATTTGAGTAGTTTTAAACACATTACCTCTAAAGCCAAAGTCGCGTTTGTGTTTGTATTTTCAAGAAGGGATTTGGTGTCAAAAATGGTTTGGATGGCTTGTTGTATACGTAGGCGGGAATAATAGGGAACAATGGTTCGGAGTTCCTCAACAGAATAAATGTGCGTTATGAATTCCCTGGGCGCGCCTTGTTGTAGGAAGAGTAGATCTCTATACCAGGTGACTAACTCACCTAAAGTTTCAGGGTTATTTTTAAAGTCTTCGGCAAGTCTGAAGGCGGCTAATCGATCCGTCTCTCTGAGGATTTCCGGTACTTTTTCGGTGAGTGGATCACCGTTTTCAAGCTGCGTGAGTGCTTTGCCAACGGATCCACCCGCTGCAATTGCGAGTGCTGTTGCTTGCTTTGGCACTACTGAAAACTTATCCACTAAGATTTCTGCTAATTCTTGTGTGGGCATCGGACGAAACTGGAGAATTTGGCATCGGGAACGTGTCGTCGGCAGCAATGCTTGGACGTTTGACGTCAGTAAAATTAAAACGGATGCCGCGGGAGGTTCTTCCAGTGTCTTGAGTAAGCAGTTTTCAGCTTCTGGGTTCATCCGATCCACGTCTGTCAAAATGTAGATTTTCCGACTTGCTTCGAGGGGCTCGTAGATAACCTGCCTTTGCAACTCTCGAATCTGTCCTATTTTCAACAGGCTGCCCTCAGGTCGAATGAATTGTAGGTCAGGATGATTCCCCGAATCTACCTTTCGACAGGCGAGGCATGTGCCGCACACCGTCGGAGGCTGTGTTTCTTGTTGACAAAAGATTAATTGCGCGAAATAGTGAGCGACCGTCTCCTTACCGACTCCCGCTGGACCCACGAAAAGATAGGCACCCGCAATTCGTCCCGATGCTACAGTGTGCTGAAGTTGATCAATAATTTGTTGGTGTCCAATAATCGGATTCTGCACTTTTTCCTCCAAGACAAGAAAAGCTGGCGTGATTTAGAGATCGCTCCTATACTGACAGGCAGACTCCTTTAATTTCTGCGATATGAACAGGTGCGGTTCGTAGACCTCACCTACCATGCGTAGTCTTGATATTCGGCTAAGACTTCGGCGTGAATAGCATCTGGCGACTGTGTAGCGTCTATCAGTTTGATGCGATGGGGGTTCGCGTTCGCGACGGATAGGTATCCCTCACGAACCTTTCGGTGAGATTCCAACGATTCTTTGTCCAGACGGTCGCGATGTGCTCCACTGTGCTGTTGGCGCGAGAGTCCGATTTCTGGGGACAGGTCGAGGATAAAGGTGATATCAGGTGTCAACCCACCCGTGGCGATGTGATTTAATTGGTGAATGAACGAAAGGTCAATGCCGCCGCGATAACCTTGATACGCCACAGTGGCATCAATAAACCTATCACAGATGACAGTGCGGTTTGCGTCTAACGCTGGGCGTATCCGTTCATCTATGTGTTGTGTGCGTGCGGCGGCAATGAGAAGCAGTTCTGTCATGGGTGTTATATCGTCTGAGGTTAGAAAGATGTCGCGTATCCGTTCCGAAATGTGGGTGCCACCGGGTTCACGGGTGAGTACGACATCCGGTCCCAGCGCGGTTGCCAAGCGTTGTGATTGTGTCGTCTTACCCGCCCCTTCTATACCTTCAAATGTAATAAAAATTCCGCGTCGTGCCATTTTCCTCTCTCTATACAAAAAGCACCCACATCGGGCTTTCCCCGACTGTATAATTGCCAAGTGGTGCCAACGCTCCACTCTCTCGATGGATGCGGTAGGTAGCGAGTTTACCTGATCCTTGGCCACCAACAAAGAGAAGGGTGCCGGTTGCGTCAATGTTGAAAACACGCGGCGTCGGTTCGGTTAACCGATGTCCGACAACACTGAGTTTCCCGCTCTCTTCGTCGATTGCGAATTCTGCGATACTGTCATGCCCTCGATTGGAAACATAGAGAAATGTTCCCTGTGGATCGATGTGTATCTGAGCACAGGTATTATCTCCATCAAAATCCGCGGGGAGTGTAGACAAATCTTCCTGTAAATCCATCAAGATTCCTGGGTGTTCTCCTTCTTCAAGGGTGTATGCGGAGACGCTCGACCCTTGTTCGTTTGAAAAATAAAGGATCGGTTTGTTCGGGTGAAAGCAGAAGTGCCGTGGCCCGATTGGGGCACCCGGATTGAGGTTTCCCACCGGATTTTCTGTGAGGGTGCCTGCTTTCTCATCGAATTGAAACTGATAGATCGCATTTCGAGGCACGGTATGCGGCACAAACGCAAACCGATTTGAGGCATCTGTTTCGATGCAGTGGGCGTGTATATCCGTCTCGATGGTTTGAAGGGGGTCACCTTGGACGGTCTTATCGTTGCCGATGGTATGCACAGTAACCTTGCCAGCACCGTAATAGGCGGAAAGCAGGAAATTCCCAGTTTTGTCTGTCGCAATATAACACGTATCCGCATCCAGTTGGACTGTTCGTAGGTGGGTGAGATGTTTGGTCTTTTCATCGATACGGAAACTTGCGATTTCTCGGCTGGATCGCAGCCCAGCATAGAGATAGTTACCGCAGCGTGAGCGTGCTAACGGACCAGGAGAACCGCTAACAGCGATATTTTCCTGAAATTCAATGTCGCCGCTGGAGACCTCCAGTGTGTAAATGGCGATTCTGTTTTCTCCTGCTATGGAGAGATAGACATGCGTTTGCATTTTTTAATTAATTACTCCTGGGCTGCCTTCCACTTCGTTTCAGGCAGATTTCTGGTCAATTCGCGACTGGAATCGGGGATCCGTTCAATTGTCAGTGAAAGAGGGTTCTGATAATTCAAACATCTCTTGTAACTGAAAACTAACGATCCTGATACCGACAACTAATACCATTTCTGATTGAAAATGCTTCAATAAACGAGATCTTTGTAGCATAGGAAACCGTTAGTCTCCTGTGCAGTCTTTGAGGCGATCTGTCAATGCGATATAATCTCTTAGAAATGGTATAACTATTCCTTACTCGAGGCAAGACTAAAAATGCCAGCAGCACCCATACCTCCACCGACACACATCGTTACCATGCCATATCGGTGATTTTGCCGCCGCATTTCGTTAATCAAACTGACGGTGAGTTTGGTACCTGTGCAACCGAGGGGATGTCCCAGGGCAACTGCGCCACCATTGACGTTCACCTTTTCGGGTGTTAATTCCGCCTCTTGGATCACAGCGAGGGCTTGCACCGCAAACGCTTCATTTAACTCTATGACATCTATATCGGCTAAAGTTAATCCGGCAGTCGCGAGGGCTTTTGGGATTGCAGGAACCGGTCCGATCCCCATGATTTCAGGAGAGACACCTGCTGTCGCGTAACTGACGAAATGGGCTAAGGGGGTGTAACCTTCAGTTTCTGCTCGCGCTTCGGACATCAAAACAACAGCAGCACCACCATCGCTCATCTGAGAGGCATTACCAGCTGTCACAGTTCCATCTACATGAAAAACAGGTTTCAGAGATGTCAATGCTTCTGGAGACGTATCTCGGCGCGGGCCTTCATCCGTATCAAACAGAGAACAGATAGTGTCGGACGTATTTTTCGAGTCGAAGTGCGTCTCTTCTATTGTCAGTGGCACAATCTCTTCTTTGAATTTACCTGCATCAATCGCTGCGATCGCCTTGTGATGGCTCTGGTATGCATAAGCGTCTTGTGCGCCGCGAGATATATCATACTTTCGCGCCAAGTTTTCGGCAGTCAATCCCATGCTGAGGTAGGCATCAGGGGCGTGTTCTATGAGTGCAGGGTTCGGCGAAAGATTGACCCCAAAGGGCACTTGGCTCATACTCTCCACACCCCCAGCAACGACGACTTCGGCACGCCCGGATAGAATCTGCTCCGCTCCCATCGCTATTGTTTCTAAACCCGATGCACAGAATCGGTTGATTGTCAGTGCCGGAACGGAAACCGGAAAGCCAGCGCGTAAACTGGCGATACGGGCAACGTTGTACCCCTGCGGTCCCTCATGTGTGGCACATCCGATGATGACATCGTCTACGGCATTGGGATCAAACTGTGGAAGTCTCTCGATCACACCGCGAAGGGCAGCCGCAGCGAGTTCATCTGGACGTGTGTTTTTGAGTGTCCCTCTCCCCGCTCTGCCTACGGCTGTTCGTGCTGCAGATACGATAACCACGTCTGGTGTCGTTGCCATTACTTTTTACCTCTCTGGAGCGTCGCTTCTATTCTTGAATGGGTTTCCTCCTGTCCACAAAGACTGAGAAATACTTCATGCTCCAAGTCGAGCAGGTATTGTTCGGTGACGAATTGTGGAACTGAAAGGTTGCCGCCACAGAGGACATAAGCCAATTTATTGGCAAGATACTGTGTATAGTCGTCGATAGTACCCGCTTGCCGAAGGAGATGTGTTTGTAGATTGAGGCGAGCGATTCCCTCTTCGCCAAGTACAAGTATCTGCGGAGGATCAGGTGGACGATAATCTGCCTTGTGCAATGAGATCACAAGTTGCTTGGCATCCTCAAAATGCGCCTCTTGATCTAATGAAACGGCATCAGTACCACGAAGGTAGCCGAGTTCCACCGCATCCGCAGCGTTCTGTGAAACCTTTGATTCACGAAGCGTATCAAAAGTCCTATTCACATGAGGAACTAAATTCTGAATCGGTGTGGTCGGAGACTGCCCTGCCAGACATCGAAATGCCATCTCTTTCGTGCCACCACCACCCGGAATTAGGCCCACGCGGAGTTCAACGAGACCGAGGTGACTCCCAGTGAAGGCTTGCACCGCATCAGCACCGAATGCGAGTTCGCATCCCCCACCGAGTGCCATACCAGCTGTCGCTGCCACCACCGGCTTTGATGCCGTCCGAAGCCGTGTGCAGACGGCTTGTAGTTTTCGGAGTGTTGCCGAAATAGCGTCCCAATTTTTGCTCTTGGCGCGCTCCAACAGGAGAATAAGGTTGAGTCCCACCGAAAAATTCTTCGCTTCTGTGGCGACAATCATACCTGTCCAATTGGTTTCTACCTCATCCAACGCAGCATCAAACATCTCCAGCATTCCGTCCCCTATGATGTTCAACTTGCTATGCAGTTCAAGCCGGGCGATGCCATTACCGATGTCCATCAGACTGGCATCTGCATTAGAGATGATAAGTTTAGGATCTGTCATTTTTAACGTTAACCTCTCAATAATTTACCTTAGTGGAGTTCCGAAACTGCCTGCCAACTGGAGGTTACGCATCGAAATGGTAGACAATTTCGTCGAACCGATCTGCTGCGAAGGTGAATAGGAAAACCAAGTTCTCGGTGCCCGTGCAGCGGAGCGAATGCTTCGCATTAGCGGGTATGAAGACAGATGCACCGGGACTGAGTGATGCCTCTTGATCGCCTACTGTTACATACCCCTGACCGCTGATGACGTAGTATGTCTCCGCTGGGGCATGGTGATGAAGTGGGAGAAGGGTACCCGGTGTCATTTCTGCTATTCCGGTAGAGAGTTGGCTACTGGGTCCGCGTTCACCCGATATAAGAATTTTCCAACGGACTGGACTCTTGGCAGCGAGGTCTGGGTCGTCCCAAGTTTCCCAGTCAAGTTCCGCTTGGTTGAGGATAATGGGTTTTTGTTTATTCATGGAAATATTCTAACAGATATGGGGAGATTTTACAACATTTTTTCAGGCGAAACGGACAGGGGATCGAGTCCTATAAAAGAGAAAAGAGCAGGTGTAGAGACCTGCCCTTGCAGAGATAAAATAAATCTGTTTCTATCCCGTCACAGCACCTTCGGAAGCAGAAGAAACCGAATTGGCATACTTCGCCATCACCCCGCGAGCATAGCGCGGCTCAGGCGGTGTCCACTGCTCAAAACGCTCTTGGATTTCAGTGTCGGAGAGATTAACATCGAGTCGTCGTTCCTTAGCATCAATCACGATTTCGTCTCCCTCTTGGAGGATAGCGATGGGACCACCTCTTGCGGCTTCAGGGGCGACATGACAGATCATGAACCCGTGTGTCGCACCAGAGAACCTGCCGTCGGTTAAAAGAGCGACATCTTCACTCAAGCCTGCCCCGACAATGGCTGCCGTTACACCTAACATCTCACGCATACCGGGACCACCTGTGGGTCCTTCGTAACGGATAACCACTACATCCCCGGGCTGAATCTGTCCACCTTTGATAGCGGCAAAAGTATCTTCTTCACGATCAAAAATACGGGCGGGACCCCGATGGAGCGTTTTATCCTGACCGGCTAACTTGATAACACACCCATCTGGCGCGAGGTTACCCCTCAAAATGGCAAACCCACCCGTCGGTTTGAGGGGGGCATTGACAGGTCTGACCACCTGCTGTCCCTCGGTTTCGGTCGCCGCAGTTGCCTCTTCTCCGATGGATTTGCCTGTGACGGTGAGTTCATCGGTGTGGAGCAAGCCTGCCTCTGCCAAACGCTTCGCCAAGAACGGAATGCCACCTGCCTCATAGAGATCGGTCGCGACGAATTGTCCACCCGGCTTCAGATCCGCCAATACAGGCGTCTTTTGACTAATGGCGTGAAAATCCTCAAGCGTCAACGGAATCTGTGCCTCGTGCGCGATAGCAAGCAGGTGAAGGACACCGTTGGTGGAACCACCGGTCGCGGCGACAGACGTAATCGCATTCTCAAGCGACTTGCGGGTGATAATTTGACTCGGTCTCCGGTCAGCGGCAAGCATGTCCATAACGAGTTGTCCGGTTCTGTATGCCTCTTGATCCTTGTCCGCCGCGACGGCAGGGACACTTCCGCTTCCCAGCGGAGCAATGCCTAACATTTCAACGGCTGTTGCCATAGTGTTGGCGGTAAATTGACCTCCGCATGCACCGGGACCTGGACACCCTTTACTAATCAGATCGTCCAGTTCTTCGACGGTTATTGTACCCTCAGCATGCTGCCCGACGGCTTCGAACACATCTTGGATGGTGACATCACGGCCCTGAAATTTGCCCGGCATGATCGATCCGCCGTAAAGTGTGAGCGACGGAATATCTAACCGTGCGAGTGCCATGACAGTGCCGGGGACGGTCTTATCGCATCCACAGAGTGCAACAACAGCATCAAACATGTTACCGATGGACACTAACTCAATCGAGTCGGCGATGATTTCCCGACTGATAAGCGAGGTTTTCATGCCCTCGGTGCCCATAGTAATACCGTCGGAGATACTGACAGTATTGAATTCAAGGGGTGTTCCACCCGCCTCGCGGATCCCTTCTTTGACTTTGGCTGCGAGCCGTCTCAGATGAAAGTTACAAGGACCTATTTCGATCCAAGTATTAGCAACCCCGATAATCGGTTTATCAAGATCTTCTGGGGATAATCCACCATCGCCGAACATGAGCATCGTGCGTGCGGCGGCGCGATCAGGTCCGTCAGTAATCGCATAACTTCGGGGTTTCAACGTATTGGACATTTTTCTCTGTTCTCCTACAAAAGGATTTTAATTTATTGAATCTGGGCACTGCTCCATTTCATTACGCAGTGGTTTTGGTTAATTCCAACCCGCTTTAGGTACTGAAAGATTTTCTGACCTTGCTGGATACTATCGTGGAGCGATGCTCAGAACGCCCTCGCACTTTGACTATTTCCCTATATACCCAACCAACTGCTAAATACGCCACCATATTTCGCGATGAGACCAGCGAACACGACAGATACCATAGACATCAGCTTAATCAAAATGTTAAGCGAGGGACCAGAGGTATCTTTGAACGGATCCCCAACGGTATCACCAACAACAGTGGCTTTGTGCGGTTCTGAGCCTTTTTCACCGTATTCGTCTTTGTGTTTGCCTTCTTCGATAAACTTCTTGGCGTTATCCCACGCGCCGCCAGCGTTTGCCATCATAATTGCGAGAACAAAACCGGTCGCTAAGCCTCCTGCCAGCAACCCTAATACACCCGCAACATCAAAAACCAAACCGACTGCGACAGGGACAACAATAGCGATGAGTGATGGAAAGATCATCTCTCGTTGCGCACCCACCGTCGAGATTTCGACACATCGCGCGTAATCCGGTTTTTCTTCGCCTTTCATGATACCCGGTTTCTCACGAAATTGACGGCGGACCTCTTCTACCATAGCGCCGGCGGCACGTCCAACCGCTTTCATCGTCAAGGCACAGAAATAGAACGCCATCACCGCACCGATGAACAATCCGATGAGGACTTGCGGGTTCATCAGGGTAACATCGTAGTAATCCATAAATTGACTGACCGAAACCTTGAGTGTATCAACACTGCCCTCACCGGGTATGACGAGTGTGTCCTTATGTGCTAAGTGGATTAATCCGTATCGAATTTCTTCCAAGTAGGCAGCCAAGAGTGCGAGTGCTGTCAGTGCTGCGGATCCGATGGCAAATCCTTTGCCGGTTGCAGCTGTTGTGTTGCCGAGGGCATCTAATTGATCGGTGCGTTCTCGGACACTTTTATCAAGTTCAGCCATTTCGGCGTTTCCGCCAGCGTTGTCTGCGATGGGTCCATAAGCGTCTGTGGCGAGCGTGATTCCGAGCGTCGCCAGCATACCAACAGCGGCAATGCCGACCCCGTATAACCCCATCAGCGGTTCGGCTGCCCCACCGGGGAGGTAATAACTAACAGCGACTGCGGCGACAATGGTTACCACCGGAATTGCTGTTGATTCCATACCGACAGCAATACCTTCAATAATTACAGTCGCAGGTCCGGTTTGTGCCTGTTTCGCAATGGCACGGGTCGGTGAATAGTCGTGGGAGGTAAAGATCTCGGTGACTTTCCCGATAATCAAACCTGCTACAAGCCCAGCGATAATTGCACCCCAAATCTGCCACATGTTCGGAAGCCCCAAATAGATGAGGACGGGAAGTGAAACAACCGCGATGCCGACGGCACTTCCGTTGATGCCCAAGTTCAGAGAACCCATCAACTGTTTCATCGTCGCGCCTTCTTTCGTCCGCACCATGTAGATACCTAAAATGGAAAGAATTACGCCGATGCCCGCAATAATCATGGGGGCTGAGAGATATTTCAGCTGGAGGGCAATGTCACTGTGATCTTTGGCAGCAACAGCAGCGACCCCAAGGGCGGCTGTCGCTAAGATGGAACCTGCATAGGATTCGTAAAGGTCTGCCCCCATGCCTGCGACATCGCCGACGTTATCACCGACGTTATCTGCGATGGCCGCAGGGTTCCGCGGGTCGTCTTCTGCAAGTCCTGTTTCAACTTTTCCGACCAGATCCGCGCCAACATCCGCTGCTTTGGTATAGATACCACCCCCAACACGGGCGAAGAGTGCCTGCGTTGAGGCACCCATGCCGAAACTCAGCATAATCACAGTAATCTGTGGGAGTGGGTTTACTTCTAAGAATCCGGGCAATATCTTGGGGAATAGGTAATAGAGGATAAGGAACCATCCAGTGATATCAAGAAGGGCAAATCCAACAACTATTAATCCCATGACTGCACCCGCACGGAATGAGACCTTTAATCCTGCATTGAGTCCCTCCATGGCGGCACTTGTCGTGCGGGCAGAAGCGTTAGTTGCGGTCTTCATGCCGAGGAAACCGCAGAGGCCTGAGAAAAAGCCACCCGTGAGAAAGGCAAAGGGTACGACTTTATTTTGGGCATTAAGGACAAAAGCCATGAATATAAAGATGAGACAGAGTATAGCAAAAACGATGCCCACCACTTTGTATTGTTGCCTGAGATACGCCATGGCGCCTTCACGCACGGATTGTGCGATGTCGCGCATCCTTTCGTTCCCCTCGTCCTGTTTCATCACAGCGCGGTAGAAGTGGTAGGCAAAACCTAAGGCGATGAGTGCACCAATTGGGGCAATCCACCACACCGGCGGTACACTCGGTGCGGCATCTGTTTGGGCAAAAGCCACGGTGGCTAAATTTAGAATGGGCAGGGATGTCAGAAATGTCTTCCAATTTAGCCACCGTCGCTGGTAAGCGATATCACGCATTTTTTTAATTTTCCTTGCGATTCGATGAAATGGGTTTGAGCATTGAAGTTCCTTTCCGTAGAGTCGCCCTCCATTTCATTACGGGCTTACGATCTTTCGCTAAGAAAGCGGAATTCCAATTTTTTTAATTTTCCTTGTGGTTCGATGAAATAGGTCCGAATATTTCAAGTGCCTGACCGACGAGATAGAGCGAACCTGTAACGCAGATTAAATCTGTCGGTGATGTGTCGGATACAGCCTTTGTGATTGCTGCTTCCAGCGTTGGACACGCCGTAATATTTTCGCACACATTCTCCCAAGAATTCTGTAACGCTTCAGCAGACATCACGCGCGGATTGTCGGAAATTTGTGTGGCAATCACGACGTCTGCCATCTGTGAGACAACAGTGCCAATTGCTATAAGATTTTTGTCTTTCATCAAACTAACGATAAAGGTCACCCGATTGTAACGAAAACTCTGACGGAGCGTGCGGCAAAGTGCCTCCATTGAGGCGGGAGAATGCGCACCATCAACGACAACAATTGGCGAAGACCTGATTCGTTGAATCCGGCCTGGCCACGCCACGTCCTTAAATCCGGCATACACACTAACTTTCGGAACTTTGTATCCTTCCTGTTTTAGGCACTCAATCGCTGCGACAGCAGTTGTTGCATTTATAAACTGATGGTGTCCAAGGAGCGGGATACGAAGCTGCGGATAACGCTCCAAATCCGTTTCCACGTCAAATTCCTGTGCTATCGGTAAACCCTCGGCATTTTGAATGAGACGCGAGACTGATACGCACGAATCTTGTTCTGCTTTTTGAAGGCGCGGCTTACACACCGCATCAAGGACTTCGGGTTCAACAATCCGTGCCTTACGCTTGTTTGCCACTTCCTCAAATACCGCTCGCGCTTCTGGGTGTTGCAGGGCAAGTGCCAACGGGCATTCCTGTTTAATGATTTCGGCTTTCTCTCTTGCTATCTCAGCATAACTTTCTCCCAATATTGCAGTGTGCTCTAAACCGATCGGTGTAATAACGGTCGCGACTGGCGTAACAACGTTCGTTGCATCGAGTCTACCACCTAAACCGACTTCGATAACAGCAAAGTCTGTTCCGCTATCAGCGAAATAGGAAAAAGCAAGCGCAGTATATATTTCAAAAAATGAGACACGTCCGAACGCAGAGGCAGAAACAGTCTCAATTGCAGGCTTGAGTTTCTCAATATAGAAAGCAACGTCTGCTTCTGAGATGAGGACCCCATCAATACGACACCGTTCCCGCGGTGTAATGAGATGTGGAGATGTAAACAAACCCGTTTTGTAGCCTGCATGCGTAAGCACTGAGGCTATGAGTGCGGCAGTGGAACCTTTCCCTTTGCTCCCTGCGATATGGACAACCCGCAGTCTATCGTGTGGATTGCCGAGCAGCGCCAGCAATAGGGAAATCCTGTCTAAATTGTAAAGCCGTGCCTGCCGTGAAAAATCAGGACTCCTTTCATAGTCAATAAACCCTTCAATATAGGCGAGTGCCGCTTTGTAGTTCATAGTTTACTGATAACTGGCAACTATTTTAGGTATTCGTAAATTGGGAATTGCGCGCAGAGTGCCTTGACTTTCCCTCGGATTTGCCGTTTGATAGAGGCTTTCTGCCTATTTTCGAGCGTTTCTGCGATGAAATCGGCGACGAGAACCATCTCATCCTCTTTCATACCGCGTGTTGTAAGCATCGGTGTCCCGAGACGGAGACCGCTCGTGGTTCTCGGTTTCCTTTTGTCGTAAGGAATCGTGTTTTTATTCACAATAATTCCGGCATCTTCCAAATGATCGGCGGCTTGCCGTCCACTAAGCTTCTCATATTTGGAAGTAAGGTCTATCAGCATCAGATGATTGTCGGTGCCACCGCTCACCAATCGGAACCCGTTTTCAATTAACCGTGCCGCGAGTGCCTTAGCATTTTTAACGATCTGTGCCTGATATGTCTTAAAGGCAGGTTCGCTTGCTTCTTTGAAGGCAACAGCTCTGGCAGCGATTGTATGCAGGAAGGGACCCCCTTGTAAGCCCGGAAACACAGCCCGGTCAATCTTGTCTGCATATTCGGCTTTACACATAATCATCGCACCGCGAGGTCCCCTTAAGGTCTTATGAGTTGTTGTCGTAATCACATCACTGTAGGGAACAGGATCCGGATGGACACCACCCGCAATAAGTCCGGCGATATGGGCTATATCTGCCAGCAGGTAGGCACCTACGGAATCAGCGACCTGCCGCCACGCCGCAAAGTCGAAGTGCCGAGGATAAGCCGTTGCACCGACGACAATAAGTTTCGGACGGTGCGCTTTGGCAAGACGTGCGATTTCTGCCATGTCGATCCGCTCGGTATCGGCGTCAACACCATAAGCAACGATATTGTAAAGGGTGCCCGAGAAATTGACGCCGGCACCATGCGTGAGATGTCCACCTTGACTGAGAGACATACCCAGAATCGTGTCGCCTGGTTCCAGCAAAGCATGATAGACTGCCATGTTCGCTTGGGAACCGGCGTGCGGCTGGACGTTGATGTGCTCGGCACCGAAGAGTGCTTTCGCGCGTTCAATGGCGAGTGATTCAACATCGTCCATAAATTGGCATCCGTTATAGTAACGCTCACCGGGGTAACCCTCAGCGTATTTATTTGCGAGGATGCTGCTCTGTGCTTCCATGACGGCGCGGCTTGCATAATTCTCGGACGGGATCAGCATGAGAGCGTCTTGCTGGCGTGTTAAGTCTTTAGCGGCGATTTCAACGATCTGTGGATCGACTTCACCTAATTTAGATTCTAATGTATTCATCAAAGTTTACCGATTGCAATTAAAGTATGAGATGGTATCTTACCTGTAGAAGTTAAATTTTAACACAGATTTGCCACAAATTCAAATTTTTCGTGATTTTTTAAGGGGATTTCGTTTTCCAATTAATACCTTTTACGGCGTTTATCAAGAAAAAGATTGCTAACATTTCAGTTGCATTGTATTCAGGTTCGTGCTAAACTGATATGCATCAGAATTTTGTAGAAAGGCATTTGTTTGTGTATATTATGAAGCGATTGTGGCAGCAGAAATACTGGATTGTGCTCGTGTTACTGCTTGTGTGGGGATGTGATTCGCAACAGAAAGAGCAGCCCCAGCAGCCGACGGTCCAACAGTCAGCCGCTCCTGAAGCAACAGAACCGCTCGCGCCGCCTCGTGCTGAAGATTGGCATACCTTCATGCACGATGTAGGTTTTTCTGGGGTGAGTCCCGACAAAAGCATTACGCCGCCGCTGGAACTGCTGTGGAAATTCAAAACCGGTGGACCACTCCACGCGTCACCCGTAATTGCAAACGGCATTTTATATATCGGATCGACTGACGGTAAATTGTACGCATTGGACGCGAAGCAGTGGGGTATCCGGTGGGTCTTTGATGCCGGGGATGCCATCCGCTATTCCGCGACAGTATTGGGGAATCGGGTCTACTTTAGCGCGAGGAACAACAAAGTTTACGCCTTGGACGCAAAAACGGGTGAAAAGCTGTGGGAGTTCAAATCGAAAAGTTGGATGGACGCGCCGCCGATCGTTTCGGACAACAAGGTTTATGTGGGTGCGTTTCCTTCTAAAATCTATCTCCTCAACGCCAGGGCCGGTACGCTCGAAGCAATGCGTGAACGCACAGTTCGCATCCAGGGTATCGAATACGGATGTGCGAAGGGGGTGTTCCGTCCTATCTTTCCAGAACACAACGCGGATTTGTGGCGAGGTCAGACAAATGGTAGTGAGAGTTATCCTGTGACAGCGAATGGTGTCGTCTATATCGGTGCTCGTAATGGAAAACTCCACGCGTTTGATGCGGTATCCAAGTCTGAAACGTGGACGTATCAACTCGGTAGTTTTGTGGACGCTGCCCCCGCAATTTCTGATGGTATTCTCTACGCTGCATCTGGTGATGGCAGTGTCTACGCCTTTACAAACGCAACAGAGAACGTCCATGAACAGGAGACTCGACGGCAAGGTGTTGTAACACACGACGCGGCACCGGTTTATACAGCGAAAGAAGGAACAGCCGTGTTGTTACAACTCAACGACAGCGTGCGTTTGCCGATTCTGCAAGTTTCGGCTGGATGGTATGAGGTCGAACTGCCGAACGGTGTCCGAGGGTGGATGAATAAGTTCGCCTTTGGTGAGTTCAAAGAGATAGACAGTATCCTGTTCAATACGACTTTCTGTCGTCCGGGAGATAACGCAATTACAGATCCGTATAGGGTGCAATTGATTGAAGGTGCCGAGTTTCCACGCTGGAGTCCGGATGGGGAGTTCATCGCATTTTTAAAAAGAGAGGATTTGGGGGGCAGATACTGGCGTGCAAATGAACTGTGGATTATGGATCGGAAGGGAGAACGGGCACGGAAGTTCTACACCGGAAACTTTTACAACCCGTATCTCTCTTGGTCGCTTGACAGTAGGCTTGTTGCATTTGAGGTTGACGAAAACGGTGAACGCTTTATTTATACCGTCGATTGGAAATTCGGACGGATCAAACAGTTGGTCCGTGGAGATGGACCTGCGTTCTCACCGACCTCTAACCGTTTGGTATTCAGAAGACGCGACTTTTCTCAATCTGGGGGATTAGACATCATTTACCGAATCAACAGCGATAGTAGCGGTTTGAGTGCTATTGCCCGCGTCCCGATTGAACGTCGACAGCGGACCTATACCTATCTGTCCGCACCCTCTTGGGCACCCGATGGCACCCGTGTTGCTTTCGGCGTAAACAACGCAAAATATGTTGGTATCCGCATCCAAGACATAGAAGGGCAACGTATAAAAGAGATCCTGACACAGCATCAACAGGTCCATCAACTGGACTGGTCGGCGGATAGCACGCATTTGGCTTATGTCTTATCCGGTAGTAACCGTCCCGGACAACTGATCGATAAGCAGCTACACTTATCGGAGACGGTGGCCACTTTCACACAGAGCCAGATTTTGAAACACACATCACCTGCGTGGTCGCCAACGGGTAAGCAGTTAGCGTATATGGAACGTGAGGACTGTGCGGGCATACGTTGGAAGGTCTGGGTTTATGATCTTGAGAGTGGTAAGAAATTTCCCATTGCTCGCACGCCGATGAAGTTGACCTCGGTCGTTTGGATGCCGGATGGTAAGCATCTCTGTTTATGGCAAACGTCGGATTACTTGCGCGATAACGCTTATAAACCAGCACTGACGAAGGGCTGGATTGTGCCTATTGATATTCCTTAGAACGCCGCCTCAAACAAATCCACCATATCCTCCTCCCTACACACCCTCGGATTGAATTTATGGCAGTGATCAAGCATCGCATCCGCGCCGAGTTTCGGAATTTTTCCCCGATCCAAACCGGCTTCTCCGAGTCCTGTAGGCATATTCAACACCGTGTTGTAGGCTCTAATTTTATCGATCGCAGCATGTCCGGCTTCGTCAATATCCATGTTACTTGTGTCTATACCTAAGGCACGCGCGATTTCCGCATATTTCTCGCTCGCATGCGAAAAGTTGAATTCCATGACAGGCGGAAGGAGAATGGCGTTCGCGACACCATGAGGTATGGGGGCATCTGTAGAGAGTTGGTGTGCCAGCGAATGGACCGCACCGAGTCCCTTCTGGAACGAGAATGCTGCCATGCAGGATCCGAGAAGCATTTCCCCACGTGCGGTTACATCTTCACCCTTGTGATAAACCTGTTGGATGTTCGCGCTCAGCATTCTGAGTGCCTGTAATGCAACACCCTCAGCAATAGGGTGGTATTTCGTGGCTACATACGCCTCAATACCGTGTGTGATGGCATCCATACCCGTCGCGGCAGTAAGCGCAGGTGGCATGCCGAGGGTTATTCCCGGATCAAGGAGTGCGATGTTTGACATGTTGAAAGGCGTAACGATTGCACGCTTCCGCCATCGATCGGTTGTCTGTAGGGACGTATCCGTAATGATGGAGCCTTGGGACACCTCACTGCCTGTGCCAGCAGTTGTCGGTACGCATATTAGCGGTGGCATATCGCCTCGGATTTGCTCGATCCCACCCACATCTGCGTAATAGGGTTCCAAAGGGGGTGTGTGGGTCGTCAAGAGACGAATGGCTTTGGCAGCATCCATTACACTTCCGCCGCCGACAGCGATGACGACGTCACACGTCTCAGCTTTGTAAACATCTACACCTTGTGTAACGCTAATGTCCGTCGGGTTCGGTTCGATCTCCGAATACGTAGCGTAAGACAAACCGCTTGCTTCCAAAGCATCTGTCGCTTTCGCAAGGATACCCGCATTGATAACACCAGCATCGCTCACTAAGAACGGTTTTTTCCCATCAAACGCCTTGACATGTTCGCCTAAATTCTGGATTGCCCCGTCACCAAATTCGATGTGCGGGGGTAGAAAATAGTTTAGCATTTATTGTTGTTTTTTTACTTGAGGTCCTCTGGACACTGCTCCATTTCATTACGCCGGACTCTGGTTAACTCCGAGAGGGTTTCAGTGAACCCGATCCGTGTGGATTCCACCAGAAACCTGCGCGTAACGTAGTGGAGCGCAGTCCAGGAGCAATTAATTAAAAAACGGATTTAAGATGTGCCCACGTCGTCGCGAGTTTGCTTTTGGCATCAACGGGTAACGAGGGACCATCAGGTCCGTAAACCACGACATCGTCATACTTTGCAACCGTGCTCCACGTTGCTAAACCGATGCGTCCGACACCGCCTTCCGTATCATCTGCCACCTCTGCGACCTCTTCATCGTTGAGGAAGAGCGTGTAACTATCGGGTGTGTTGACAATCTTGATGTTATACCAATCTTTGTCATCGATAGTATGATTGCTATTAGCACCACCTTTACCTCCCCACGATTCCACCTGTGAGCGTGTGTTTCCCCAGCCACCGAGGTTCCACCAGTACTCCAACGAGGGCTTGAGTTTCTCCATACGTGGTGGATGATCCTCAAGTGCCTGTCCGCGTGCTTGCATCAATCCTTGGCACCGAAACATAATCAGGAAGCCTTCGGCACCGCTGGTTTTGCTCCCTCGGACCTCAAAGGTGTACTCGTTCCAGTCGTCCTCCCAAAATTCATCAGCGACGACACTCATACAGTTAGGGGAATTTTGGAGCTGATGGTATTCATCGTCCTTGAGCTCCCATTCCCCGAAAAGGGCGACCCATTTATTTTCAGATTCTTTCGGGTCATCGAAATTATCTTCAAAATAGGTCTGTGACATCGCAAGCGTAGCAATGCCAAACGTAAATATACAAATAGTGATGAACAGGTTATGGCTGTTCATAATAAAATTCTCCTTTTGGTTGTATTTCCCTATAGCATAGGAAACCGTTAGCCTATGCGTTTCTTGTACCTTCTTCTGTAGCATAGCCTGTTAGGCTGTGCAATTGTAATATAGAAAACTGTCAGCTTGTGCTTCCGTGGTGTCTTCTTTTGTAGCATAGCCTGTTAGGCTGTGCATATATAATATTACCCAACGTCCTCAATAAAATAATCGGAATCGACTCGCTTGATTTCATAAGTTTTCATTGTAGAAACCCCTACGTTGTGATCAATCATCAGTTGGGCAAGTCGTTTACCATCAATAAGAATAATTTTGAAACCCGCAGCGTCATACGCTTTGGCATCCTTGGTAAAATCTGATGTTGTGATGAAAATCCCCTTGTTTGCTCCTTTTCCTGCCAATGCCCCTGCAAAACTGGCAATTTGAGGTGAACCTACATTGCTTTCCCATCGTTTTGCCTGAACATAGACTACATCAAGCCCAAGTCTATCTTGATTAATAATACCGTCTATACCACCATCACCACTACGTCCGACGGTTTCGGCATCTTCTCTTGAACCTCCATAGCCCATTTTAACAAGAAGATCAATAACGAGGTTTTCAAAAAAAGCAGGTGAATTTGCTTTAATTTGCTGAAGTAAGTCTTCAGCTACTTTTTCTCTAATCTTTTGGTAAATCTCTTCAATATCTCCATCAGAAGGGGGTGGTGGAGGTATATCGCCAGAGAGAACATAAGCTTTCCCTCTTCCTTCTGGTTGTTTCAATTTTTCCTCTCTTAACAGTCTTTCAAATTCGCGACCAACTACCTCATAATGAAAAAATCCGAGATATCGCTCACCTCTCTTCGTCTTTGCTGCTTTTTGCTCATCGGACAATCCAAATTTCTCTGCTAGTTTTTCTGTCGCTTCTTTTTTAGTGATTCCGTGAGTTGGATAATCCAGTTTAAGAATTTCCTGTTTGACTGCTTCAGAATTTGGTAGTTCTATTTCATATTTTTCTCCTGTAGTTGGATCTACTGCCATTCTTTTTTCCCTTTTCATACGATTCCTTCTTCCCTACCAAAGTTTGGACGATTCAGATGCACAGACTAACAGCCTATGCTACAATGTCCTTTATCAAACCCGTCTACCCTTCACTGCTGTTGGCATTCGCTTTCAAGATAGACGCTTTCATTCTCCTCATCAAATATCAGCGTAATTGGATCGACAGGGTCGCCTTCCATGAGGTCCAATTGCCAATCGGCTATAGCTTGGCTACAAAAATATTCTGTTTCGTTCTCGTGGATTTCTATAAATCTAAAGCTAACGATTGGATCAACATAACCATAGCGATGCAATGCACATGCAATCGCACACTCAAAGGGCTCCTCAGGGTCGCATAACGCGATATCTTGGGGGGCAACCTTTATTTTCCCTAATTTGATTTCCATTTCAATTCTCCGCCCTAAAAAAACAGTTTCTACTATAAGTTGCACACCTGAACAGGTTATACGACACGGAGGCAGACAGGTACAGGCTAACAGCCTATGCTACAACAGATTATGCGACAATGACACAGGCTAACAGCCTATGCTACATCGGCAATAACTCCACCGCCATTTTTTCCATGTATCCACTAAACCCGCCTTTACGGGATTATTGAGAACATAGGTAATAATCCGTTGCCATTCGCTTGCATCCCGCACAATGTGATCGTAACTTTCCGGCTGCCAGAATGCACCACTTCGTCCTAATAGCTGATTAGCTTTGCGAGCCGTATACCCTTTAAGGGACTGCATAATAACGGAAAGTGTATTGTAGCACAGATTTCTCGTTTGTGCTGTATTTTCTTCCGAATTAACGATGTCTGTTCTGGAAGGTTGCCTCGCGAGCGGTGTAAATACAACATGGACATGATTTGACATAATGCAATAGGCATCCAGGCAATACACCTTTCCATCTCGGTAATGCAGACTTTCCGCTATTTCTTTAGCGATCCGATCATCTTTGAGCCATACAGGTCCACTTTCCGCTCCGTCCAAAGTTTTTTCAAATTTTCGGAACCATTGTCGCCTCCATTCCAAGCGTTTATTCTTTTCTTCAACAAGTCTATGTTGCGTTGACGCGGACCTAGAATCATTTTGCAACCTGAGAAGTCTTGATTTTTCTCTATCAAATTGTAATTTTTCCGTTTTCCATTGTGCTAATACATGTTGTGGTATGGATCCTGCAAGCTGGAATGTCACAAAGAGTGTTGCCCCAGGGGTCTGTATATGAGGCAAATTACGACGGTAAAAGGATTGAAGCTCATCTTGACGCATCTAACTCGTATTCCTTGTAGCATAGGCTGTTAGCCTGTGCGTCTGGTATGTGCTCTTCTGTAGTATGGACTGTTAGGCTATGCAAACTAATGATTCAGCGAAAACTCGGCTGAGTTGAGTAACACCCAATACAGATCCTCGTAAGCCAAGTCCTTGTTTCGATAAAGACTCCGCTCTAAATAACGTCTAAAAAAGGTTTTCTCTTTAGACGTTGGGAACCGAGATAAGACATTAAGATAAATATATTCCATCCGTTCCATCGGTTCGCGCCATTTTCCTAATACATAATTCACAAAACTCCCGTATTCTTCATGATTCGCACTGTCATTCACCAGATCCCCATTAATCATCATAAGTGCTTGTGGGATCGTCCCATTGAACGCCTCAATTTCCTCCATCTCTCCATTATCGAGGAGAAAAAGGAATTTTTTGAGATGCTCACGTTTCCGCTCTTCAAGTCTACGCAGCATCCCCTTTCTACCTTCGCCACCTTCCTTTTTAATACCTTCCATCCTGATCTGTTGAAGCCTTTCGAAACCGGTGGCTTGCAGCAGAGAATAGAAAAACTGTTCAGCACTTAAGGGTTTCACGTAGGCATGGGAGTAGTAGTGTTGATCGTCTTTGTTACTCTCATTGGTTTGCGATGTGCGTTGATACGTCTCTGAATTCAGGAGGGTCCGCATCAAATGTTGTAAGTCGTGACCATGAATGACGAAATCCTTTGCGAGCCACTTCAAGAGTTCAGGATGAGTCGGTGGATTTTCTTCTCCGAATCCATCGACCGGTTCGACAAACGCTCGACCCATAAAGTGCTTCCAGATGCGATTCACGATTGTTTGACTGAAATACGGGTTTGATTTATCTGTCATCCACTGCGCGAGGGCTTCTCGTTTTTTAAGGAGTGAACCTTTGTATGCTGTGCCATCTAAGAAGTGCGGACGGACGTGTGTTTCCAAGCGTTCCACCCAAATTGTATTTTCTGCTTTAACGTGAGTTTGATAAAAGTTTAGTCTTTAGAAAAGCACGGGTAAATCGTTG
>VXPE01000069.1 GCA_009839745.1 Candidatus Poribacteria bacterium | reverse complement strand
CTGCTTTTCTGCTTTTCTGCATCTTAATTCTTAAAATTGTCCAAACTTTAGTAAAGATAGGACTTACGTATTTTCTCTTAAAGTCCCCCTGATAAGGGGGATTTAGGGGGTTAAATCACGGAAATACACTGTTTTTTGCCCAATTTGCGTAAGTCCTGAAAGATAAAAGCAGCTCGTAACGAAGTGGAGAGCGAATTTAAGGAATGCATATCAATGATTCAAATCTACGTCGTTTCTCCGCAAGGTAGAATTAAAACATGATGACACTGCGCGACGATTTTTCAAGGGACGGCTTCGCGATCGCACCAAATCTGTTTGAACGCAGCGAAGTCCAACGTCTCAAATTAGAGTGTATCGACATTCTGGAAGCCGTTAAGGCGGAAACAGGTGCAGTCGCTGGGCACGGCGTGTATGTCGGTTTAGCTGCACGCAGTCCCGTCTTCCAAACCGCAGTCGGTGATGAACGGATACTCGATATTTTAGAAAGTATTTTCGCGCCGGATATTGAGTTCCTCAGTGATAAGGTGGTTTTTAAGAGCGAGACGACGACCTTCGCCAGTCCGTGGCACCAAGATTGGTCCTACTGGCACGGTGCACATAAACTCTCAATCTGGGTTGCCCTTGACGATGCGACTGTTGAAAACGGGTGTCTCAAACTCTTCCCGGGTTCACATACGTCCGCCCTTGTGCATGACGGGGATGCGGGTGATGGCAACGGGTTTGGGAATCGGCTGCAGCCGGGAGCTGTTGACGAAAGTCGCGCCGTTACGGCGGAGCTCGAAGCAGGCGGTGCAGTCTTTTTTCACGACCTGACACTTCACGCCAGCCATCCTAACACATCCGGCGAAGAACGTTGGGTTTGGATCCCTACGTATCGCGACGCAAACGCAGAAGACACCGATTATCCGTGGGCGGTTGCTGCAAAAGTTTTAAGGGGCGAGAAATTGAAGCAACGGAAGGGGAGAATGGAAGGATAGAAAACATCAAGATGGAAGGCTGGAAGGTTGGAAGGATACTTCCACTCTTCCACCTTTTTTTCCAGTCCTCCGCATCAGCAAAAAAGGAGAAATTATTTATGTTCAAGAATCTGAGTACCGGTGCAATCGGCATCCAGGCAAACATGACAGAAGGCTTAGCATTAGCAAAAAATTCTGGTTTTGAAGGTCTCGACCTGAACATTGATGAAGCCAGTCAACTCGCCCAAGAACACTCCGTCCAACACGTCAAAGACCTCTGGTCGGAGGCAGGTATCGCTATGGGCGGATGGGGGTTCGGTGTAAATTGGCGGGGTCCTGATGCGGATTACTATGCGGGTTTAGCCCAGCTGCCCGAACGCGCAGCACTCGCTGCAGAGTTGGGTTGCTATCGGTCGACCACCGTTGTGGGACCTGCCTCTAACGATATGACGTTTCAGGAGAATTGGGATTTTTCTGTCAAACGACTCCGCCCTATCGCTGAGATTCTGAAAGACCACGGACATTCAGTCGGACTTGAGTTCATTGGACCGGCAACGAGCCGCCAAGGATCCAAATATCTCTTCGCCTATTCGATGGATGCGATGTTAGGACTTGCTGCCGCTGTCGGCACAGGGAACGTTGGACTGTTGTTCGATACATGGCACTGGTATACGTGTCGTTCCGCCATGGACGATGTTCGCAAACTCTCTGTATCGGATGTCGTTTACGTCCATATCAACGACGCCCCTGCTGGCATTGATCCGTATGATCAGATCGACAATATCAGGTGTCTTCCTGCTGAAACTGGGGTCATCCCGCTTACCGAACTGATGCAAATCCTAATGGACATCGGTTATGAAGGCCCTGTGACACCCGAACCGTTTAGTCAGAAGGTGAACGGCATGGAACCCGCAGCTGCGGCGAAAGCGACTGCGGAATCGCTGGATCAGGTGTGGGAAAACGCGGGGCTATAAGTGTTCTGTATAAGCAAGTTTAAGTATTAACATTGAAGTTTTGCATTCTCAATTGTGTTGGAAGATTGGAAGGATGGAAGGTTGGAAGATAGCGGATACGGTGTTTCTTCCACTCTTCCTCAAAATCTGAAACTTGTTGCTTAATATTGCTTACGATAGGCGCGCTGCACGAAGATTCAGAATCAAGCATGCCCTAAGGTCCACGTTGCAAACCGCGAGGAATACCCGTGACAGACCAGAAAATTTTTATCATACCCATCTGTCTATTGATGTTGGGCACCAACTATCAAAATGTTGATGCCCAAGAGAATCTGGCACAATCTGCGTATACCATTTTCCAACAAAACTGCCTCAACTGCCACGGAGAACACGGTGCCTATACGGAACAACTCATCATTGAACATACAGCATTGGTCGCCCCCGGTGGGGCAATAATTCCGGGAAACCCCGAAGCTTCCGAATTTTATCAGCGGTTGATTGAGACTGCCGTAGAAAGACGGATGCCGCTTGGACAACCTCCCCTTTCACCTGCTGCGATTGACACGGTTCGACGCTGGATTTTGGCAGGTGCACCGGATTGGAAAGACACCTTTGAATCAGATGGCCCCTTCATCACGCCCAAGGAAATGCTTGAGACGATTGAGAATCACGTTAACTCACTCTCCCCGTTTGACCGCACCTTTGCACGCTATTTTACACTCACACATCTCTATAATGCTGGCGAGACGCCTGAGGCACTCCTTGCCTATCGGCGGGCACTTTCCAAACTTGTGAATAGTCTCTCTTGGGGACGTAAGATTAGTAATCCACGACGTATTGATTCAGAAGAAACAATCTTCTATATCGACCTCCGAGATTACGAATGGGAGAT
>VXPE01000068.1 GCA_009839745.1 Candidatus Poribacteria bacterium | reverse complement strand
TGCCTTTCGACAAGGCAGCTTGAATATCATAATATTGTCCAAACTTTAGTTATATTAGCATAGTCATAGGGGTATTGCAAGTCTTTTTATTTTCTCCAGTAACGCAAACGTCGTATCAACCCGGCAACAAACGATACCCAATGCCCGTAAAAAGTCCAACAACGATCCAGATGCCGCCGATGAAACACTCGCCTAACACAATCCCTAATACAAAGGGACGGAGTTTGCGGTAGAGGGTAACCCCGCCAAACTTCAGGACGGTGTATTTGAAAAGCCACCCGATGAAAAAGGAACCCCAAAAACAGAAGGACGCATAACTGGTTATCAAGAGGGCACCGATTGGGTGAAGTTTCCACCAGAGATAGTGATGTCGCATCCAGAGCATCCCGAACATCGTGGCACCCCCGAAGATGAACGAACCGAGCCGTTCCAATTCAATGCCTGTCGGGTTTTGGAGGATGCTCGTGAGTCGGGTGAAGGGGACGGTTGTGGAGATCATATAGGTCCAGTGTTGCAGGTTCACCGCGCCGTGTGTGTATGCGAGGTCTAAGGACGTATAGTAGGAGACACCCATCGCTAAAACGATTGCGATCCCCATCGCAAGCAGAAACGGACGCTGCTTGAGACGTAGCGGTTCCGCGAGTTTGAAGTTGTTCATCACACCCGGCATCAGGATCTCCCGCATATCGAACATCAAGACCCGTTCATAAGCGACCAAGGTCCAACTCGGGGCGTTCACACGGGAACTGCCGAACAACGTAATCAGGAATTCACCCGGTAGGAAAGAATAGATAATAAACAGCAAGCCACCATTTGCAACCATCCACGTTCCGACTGTCGTTATGGCGAGGAAAATCCCGAGCATAACGAGTGCCACCCACACACTCATCCCCGCCATGCGACATATCAGTGTAAGCAGTAGAACCCCTACGATTAAACCACCTACCGCCCAAACGTAAGGCAGCGGTTCGTTGGTATCATCGCTTACCCGTTTCCCAAAGATGGTGGCGAATGCCCGTCCGAAGTGCCGTTTCCCGATAAAGAGGATAAATCCGATAAAGACGAGCAGCGCACCCATCTGTTGATTCTGGTGGAAGTTCCACTGATTCACTTTTGAGCCTGTTGCGTAGATAAGCACCGTCTCCATCTTTCCGAGCAGGAAGAAGAACCAGAAACTAAACGAGATTTCGAGGGTCAGCAGATAGACGATGGCAACGATGGAAGGGTAGATAAACAGGTGCACCGTGGGCCACCATCCCAACGCGGATAGCGGTTTTTCGGTGAAGAATTGGGCAATCGGGAAATCGAGGGGCGGCCTCGGAAAGGCTGGGAAGTAGGAGTGCAGTCCCCTCAACCCGTGCAATATGAGCGGCAGGGTGAAACCGAACCACATCAGCCGCGATTTGAAGAACCGATTCAGGAGGGCACCCCCTGAGGGGGATTGCAACATTTCCTGTGGCAATTGAACAATCGGAAATGTGAAACGTTCGTGTTCTATCCACTGCTTACGGAGAAGTACTGTCCAGCAGATGGTAACGAAATAAAAAATGAGGACAAACGCACTCCACCCGACGATAGGTTTCAACCATGCCCGCCATGGGATCGAATCGCCATCGGGTAATTGTTCATAAAAATAGAAAACCGCTTTCGGATCTTTCACGACCATCCAATCTGGAAGATGCTGATGAAAGAGGGGGATCCACTCGTTTTCGGCGGTTGCGAAGTAGACTGGACTGGCAGCGAGGGGGACGAGGTATCGCATCAACCCCGAGGAAGGGATCCCCGACGCGACTATCATCATCCCCCAAATGATGAGGAGTTCACTGCCTTGTAATTCAATACCGCGTTTCAATCTTTTCAGGAGCACATTGACGCTGAGGATGAAAACCAGCATCACAAAGACAACGGCGATCGGAAGATGATTACCAGCGAGATAAGTGCCACCGACGTGGAAATCGTTATAGGGGGTAGCGAAGCATTGACATACCACTGCTCCCATACCGATGAGGACGCTTCGCAGTGTGAGTCCAGTATAGATCGGATCGGTAGTGTGTGGAAAGTTCTGCGGATAGGAGGTGGGTGATGTCATAATACAAGACTGGTCTTAAGCATCAGAATCAATGTGTGGACAGACTTCGTTGCTTTCTTTGGTAAGCCGCATGAGAAACCGTAGTGCCTCGTTCACGGAAGCAGCGTCTGGAAATGCTTCAGCAACATCAGGTTCTAATTGGATGGCGGATCCACCAAATTGCTTCCGTTCGGGTCCCATTTTTCTCACTCGCAAACTCTTCAAGTCGTACTCTGATCGCAGTTCGTCTTGGATTGTTGTCTTATCTTTCTTCATACGTTTCTCTCTCCTTGCGTGTTGCTTGTCTGGCACTAATTAAGCGAATTACATTGCCACGTTCGGTATATGCTATGACTAATAGGTTGTTCTGCCTTGATTGTCCAATGATAATATACCTGTGTTCATCATAAGAATGGTCTGGATCATAAAAATCAATATAAAGGGGATCATCAAAAGCAGTTCGCGCTTCGTCAAATGACACTCCATGTTTTGACAGATTAGATGCTGCTTTGTTTTTATCCCACTCAAACTCCATTGAAATTAGTTCCGTAAGTCAAAAGCGGTTTTCACTGTGGCTGTCTTGCCTGTATTCAGAGCAGTCTGGATAGCACGTTTATAATCCCGCAGTGGAAAAAGCGTGCTGACCAACGGACGCAAATGCGCTTCCATCTTTTGAAGGAGACGCATACCGAGGGTGAAGGTATGAATCTGTTCGTCGTTATGCGTTTCAAGCCCGTAGGTGTATGCCCCTGTTACACGCAACTGTTTATACCAAATCGAAGTCCAGTCAACGTTTTTGGGGATTCCCGGCATACCAACCAAGATGACTTCACCCCCCGCACGGGTAAAACGGAGCGCGTCGTCTATTGTGACGCTCGAGCCGATACAGTCGAAGGTAACGTCCACACCCCCCAGCAAGACCTGTTGCCCTAATTCAGGTTGATGCGATGATGCGCCTGTGAGTTCACAGAACGCCGCATACCGATCGCTATTCGGTGATAGGATGTCATCCGCGCCGAGTTCGCTCGCCAATCGCTGTTGATGCGGATATTTGGCGAAAATAATGATTCGGTTTCGATGTCCGAGAATCCGAAGTGCCGCCACGGTGAGCAGTCCGATCGTGCCACCCCCGATGATACAGAGGGTTGCTGTCCTGTCGGACGGAATTTTCAGAACACCGTGTAGCGCGCAGGCAAAGGGTTCGAGGAGTACCGCGGTTTCGTCCGAAATAGCGTCAGGGACGTGATGGAGTTGCGACTGATGCGCGAGAACATATTGACTCCATCCGCCACCTGTATCGCGACAATAACCCGTTTGAACCCCTTCAGAGATGTCGCCTTTTGTGATGTTTTCACAGTTGGCGAAGCGTTGGTTTCGGCATTGGTAACACAGCGGCGAGATCCCTCTCACTGGACACGACAGTGCCGGTTCAATGACTACCCGTGTCCCGACAGAGAATCCTTCCACTGCCGCACCTATCTCCGCGACTTCACCGACGATTTCATGCCCCAGCACAAAGGGCGTTGACGTGAACGGAGAGAAGTAGGGACTGCCTTTTGCCGTGATTGTCGCTAAATCGGAGCCACAGATACCACTCAGTCGAGTTCTAACCTTAACCCATTCAGGCGTTGGCAGTTGTGGCTCCGGAATATCAACGAGGCGTGTGCAAGAGAACGGGGACGTGTAAAGACTTCGCCACCGTTTCCCAAGATAGCGCATCGCCAGATACCGCGGGATGCTTTTGGTATATTGAATCGCTTCCACAATGCTATCTTGCCTCTATTGTGCTGAGGTATCTGGTGAATCTTCTCCGTCACGGATTACCTTTTTGCCCATTGCTTTTTCAATTACTTTAAGCAGTGCCTCCTTTCGGGTATTGAAGAAACCCCAAAAATCATCAGCACGGAGAAACTCGGCGGAGATAAGATGAGAATTCAGTATCTCATCCATTTTCGCCTCGTCTATATTTGCCGCTTTCATTTTTAGTAAATACTTTGAAGGAGCTGGCCCACCTATGCTTTGATTTGTAGTTCGCGAGAGGACAGTTTTGTTGAAAATGCTCTCGGAATCGTTGGATTCAATACCGTTCCGTTTACACCAGTCGCTCGGGAATATGTGATGAAGGTCAATATTGCTATCAGACGACACTTTGTTCTCAATAGGGGAGCCTGTGAGAAAATCAAGACATCCGCTACGCATACACATTGCAATAGCACCTTTTAACCCCTTCAACGAGTCTTGTAAGGGATTTTTTACCATCAACCGCAAGTGTCAGAACTGCTCCGATAGGGAAAGCTTGAGATACACTTGCCAAAAGACTTCGGATCCGGTAATCATCCCATATCCAGTCTCTTTGAAAGTCAGGAAGTTGTATTCTTCCAGTTCCTATATCCGTGAGTATCTCGGAAAGTAAAGGTCTATCAATATTGAAGGTACTCATCTCTGTCAATCCTTTCTTTGCAAATTATAGTAGATTCCGTAATTACTTATACACTCGTAGTGTTGTGTGGTTTTGTGAAGGTATGTCTCACGGAGACACAGGCTAAAGCCTATGCTACAAAGATGTAAACTTATTTTCGGAGTCTACTATAATGCCCGACCGTAATATTTGAAGGTTTCTTAAGGATCGCTATCAAATTTAACGCGTCTGTAGATGTGACGCAACGGTAATTCACACCCTATAGACACAAGCGGCACGACATCTTCAAGTGTCCGAAATTCTGTTGCGGTCCACTCAGGTTCTTGGCGGCGATACTGCACCACCTGCACGCTGTCTTGTGAAATCAGAATGTACTCCTGCAAAGTATCAATTTGACGATAGTGCGTGAATTTCTCGTCTCTGTCATACGTTTCAGTGGAGGTTGAAAGGACTTCTACAATAAGCGTCGGGTTGAGAAGCGTGTCAAAGACATTGTCCTCGGCCTGGGGTTCTCCGCAGACAACCACAATATCAGGGTAAAAGTAGGATTCTGTCCGCGGGACTTTCACACGCAGATCACCGGTCGCGGCTTGACCTTCTCCATCCATCAATTGGTTGTTCAGGTGAGTTGCTGTATCTAACGTGATGAAATCGTGTGCGAAACTGGCACCTGCCATCGCGATTATCTCTCCGTTCACATATTCGCTCTTTGTTATCGACTTACGTTCCAATTCGAGGTATGTTTCAGGAGTTAAGTGAGTCGGTGCTGCTGTCGTTGCCATCTGACTGCCTCCTTTGCTGGTGTTTTCACCTGAACGAAAGGCGGGACGATAGAGAACGCCCGCCTTCAGATAAATCACTTACGCATTTGCCTCGCTCTGGTAATACGCTGTCAAAATCTCCGCAACTTCGGGTCGTGAAATTTCGGGGGGGAGGGGTTGCCCAGCGGCGAGCATCTCACGCAATTTTGTCCCAGAGATCTCGAAATAATCGTCTGCATCGTGCGGGTAGTCGCTCATCATGATGATTTTATTGCGCTTTTTGCTCCATACGGTGAAATCACCACGGAAGATACCGATTTCGAGTGCGTCTTCAGGGATTGTGTCGAAAATCTCCTGTGCATCGAATGCGCCGTAGTAGTCACCTGCGCCTGCGTGGTCGCGTCCGACGATGAAGTGCGACGCACCGCAATTCTGACGGAAAACGGCATGGAGGAGTGCCTCTCTCGGTCCAGCATAGAGCATATCGAACCCGTAACCGGTGATAGAGACGGTATTTTCAGGGAAATAGTGTTCCACCATCGTCCGGATGCAAGCATCACGAACAGCAGCGGGAATGTCCCCAGGCTTTAACTTACCGAGCAGCATGTGAATCAGGATACCATCTGCATTGACTGCCTCTTGTGCGATTTTGCAGAGTCCCTCATGGGCACGGTGCATCGGATTCCGTGTCTGGAAAGCCACGACGGTGTCCCATCCGCGCCCAGCGATGTCTTCACGAATCTCGACGGCTGTGCGGAAGGTGTCCGGGAAATCTTCTCGGAAATAGGAGTAGTTCAGTACCTCAATCGGACCTGAAAGAACAGTGTCTCCGACATTTGCAAAAGCCGGGACACCCGGGTGCTCAGGGTCAGTCGTTCCAAAGGTCTTTTCAATGAGGAGTTGTTTCTGTTCTTTTGAGAGTGTCTCGATTGCCGAAACCTTCATAACAGCAATCGGCGGATTGCCTTCGACGTTCGGATCGCGTAGCGCAATTCTATCGGCGTTCTTTACGGCATCCGTCAGCTGCGCCGATGGGACGATGTTCATCACGGGGACGGGCCAGAAGAGTCCGTTCGAGAGTTTCATATCCGTTGCGACGCTTGTTGCTTCAGCGATGTTCATATATCCCGTGAGCGGTGTAAAGTAACCTGACGCGAGCATAACGGCTGATGCAGCCGCACCTGATGAAACAAGGACGGATGGAAGGTGTTCTGCTTCTTTGATTAGCTTAGCACGTTCTGTATCATCCGAAACGTAAAGCGGGTTTAAGGTTTCAGCTCCATGTGGTTTAATCATTCAATCAATTCTCCTTTTTTTATCGGCAAGGTGTTTATGATAGAGAGTTTCCCAAGAAACCTCGCCAGCAAATACACGGATTTGCGTAAATTATGCGTTATTTTGATTGTATTTGTTCGACTGTGCAGCCGTTCCAAATCCAAAAATGGTTTTTGTTTTCCCAATCATCTTCATGACGCACCCTGTCTTTGGGTGCAAAAATGACTTGGGTGAGGTAGCCATCTGTGGCTTCTACGGTATAGGTATGTTGAAGTACTCCATCATCGTCTGGTATTGTAAAGTCCTTAAGGACTTGGGTTCCATTTGCTAATAGGTTAATGACATGTGTTGCGTCTTTTGTTGCTTGGAAAGTGTTGGTAACGCGGTAGGTGCCATTGGGCAAGTCGATTTTGAATGCAGCATCTCTCTGACCCCAAACACCGTCCTGCGCGAGTGCTGTCGTCCTTTTGTAGACGCGATAGCCTTCGTGGGGCGAGCGTGTATTCCATCCGAATTTACCGCTCTCATATTCCGTATCAGGTCCAATAGCGTAATGGTCTAAGGCGGTTGCGCTGCCGTTGGGTTGCATGTCGAAGTGAATTATCAAATTTCCTGCTTCCGTCTTGTTCCATAATTCAAGTATCGGTCCATCTGCTCGCTTTTTCCGATAAAGTTGGAGGTGTTTCGTCTCATGGATGATGTCGTAATCGGCGGTATATGCCCAAAATTCAGGCGTATTGGGCGGATACCATGCCACTATATAGTCCGCGGGTGCTTTGTGGTACCAGAGATCAAGATAATCGTCAGGAGCGTTCTCATCGTTCCGGTTTACCGGGAAGTAATTGAATTCGGCTTCGTAATTTGCCAAGTGTGCCACATCATCTGCGTATACGCCATAGAGTGCCATGTGGTGGACAAAGGGTGTGACATATTTAACTCTCCCTAAAGCCTCAGATTTGTGCCAACCGTCCTCCATCGTCCGCATCTGATACGTTGTATGCGGTTCTATAAGGTGTGTGCCCGACACCAATTCCGCAATCTCCGGTGCTATCCGAGCATGATCATACGCCGTCCTACCGAAATGGAGTAAGGTAAAAAAGACCAGACACCCTGCGACTGCGTAACGCGGGATTCGCTTCATATTCGGAATTAGGGCTGCTGCTAACATCGGCAGAATATAGAGGTGAATCCTATCGTTGATCCATCCGCCCGGTCCGTAGCTCCACGGTGCCCTAACGAACATATACGTAAATAGGAACGCAATTAGCAGAAACGCATCCGTCCGTTTCACCCACTCCTTTCGGTGAATTCGGTAACCGATGGAGATGATAACTGCTATCCCTAACACGGCGAGGAGAAAATAATTCGCCGTAACATGCCAGTCGGTGAAATAGACGATCGATTTAACGCCCCAAAAATACTCCCAAACCCATTCCATACCGCGATGGTTCCCTTGTTGATGTTGTTTTGTGCTTTGTAGGTAATAGTCTAACAGCACAAAATACATCGGCACCATGTAAAGCAGAAAACGAAAGACAGGCTCAAGGCTGAGAACAAGCTTTTGTAAAAGTGCCGTGAATCCTTCATCACGCCTTTGCCACGCTGCGGTTAGCGCTGGTGCCCCCGATAGGCAACAGCCCGCGACTGAGATACCCAACACAACAAGACCATAAGACGCAATGTGCGACAGATAGGTAAGCAGTAGCAAAACGTAGAGCCAAACCAAATACCTTACCTGCATGTCGTCTTTGTGCTTCCACCAGAACCCGAAACTGAAAAAGAAAAACGAGATGCTCAGTTGGAAGTTATAAAATCCCATGTAGAGAAGGTAGTTATAGGCGAAAGGGAAACCGAGCCAGGCATATACAGGTTGTCCTTTCTCATCTTTGTGGATGGCATTAAAGAAGTAGAAAAAAGCAATTGGGACCATGCCTATCGCGATTGTAAGAAGGACCTTCTCAGCGATAACAGGTGGGAACACGTAGAGGAATGCTAACAAACAGATGTGAGATAGCCAGTTCGGGAAGATCGTTAGGTTCAGTTCCCATGCGTTCCGCATCTGGTAGTTTTCGTGTTTCCCATACTCCTTTAGCACTAAACCGTTGTAAACATGACTGGCACCGTCTTGTGAAGGAAAATATGCAAAGATCCAGAGCGGGAGGACGTGCAGTAACAGCAGCACCACAAATAGATGTTTCCACGACAAATTTCTCCAATTAAACATTATGTTCCCTCCGATACAGGGAAGTGCTGCCTAAGCTTCTGCGTTCTCTCTAAAGTAGAGGCAGTGTTCTGTCAATGGACACCGTTCACATAACGGTTTTCGGGCATCACAGATTTTTCTACCGAAGTAAATCAGATTTATATGGAACGGATACGCTTTATGCTTTGGTACAATTGGGGGTAACAGTTGATGCGCCTTCTCTGCGCTGCAATTCGGTGAAATCAGTCCGAGGCGTTTGGAAATTCGCAGGATGTGTGTGTCAACAGGGAAGACCTCTCGACCACACGCGAAGGAGAGCGTAACGGATGCGGTTTTGATACCGATACCTTTATGTTGACACAGGAATGCTAAGGCTTCCTCTGTTTCCATACCGTGCATGAACGCCAGTGAGAGTTCCCCATGTTCGGCTTTGAGCCAGGTCAAGAAGTTTTTGATCGTCCGGCTTTTCTGTTCTCCGAGTCCAACAATCCGTATCGCTGCTTCTATCGCTTTGGCATCGGCGTGCAACACATCCTCCCACGTTGGAAACCGATCTTTTAGGACAGCATACCCTTTATCGCGGCTAACATCTGTCGTATTTTGCGACAGGATCGTTAGGATAAGGCATTCTAACACATCTCCCGCGCCTTCGCGGGTCGGGACACCGAATAAATCTTCCAGTGCTTCTGATATAATTTCCGCTTTCTGCTGTAATTCCAATTGTTTTCTTCCAATCCCTATTTCAACCATGCGACAACGACCGCACAGATAGCGACAAAAATGGAGATACCTGTAAGCACAACATGGCGGATGTCTGCTCTACCTTCGAGTTTACCTTTCATCCAAGCAACATCTGTTTTGATCATTGAGACATCTTGGCGAAGTTCTTTGAATTCCTCACGGAGTTCCTTAATCGTTGAGATAAGCAGCTCTTCAAACCTTTTTTCGTTCATCATGTGTTTCCTTTGGCTTTTGCCTGTTATGTTCGTTAAACCGCTTACTACAGCAATCGGGGCGGCACCGCGGCCAGGTGTCGCGGGTAGTAATGCCAAAACCCCATAACAGACACAATTAGGATAACGTATTTACGGTTAAAAGTCAAAAAAAAAGAAATCCATTATTTTCAAACTGGCGTTTAAAATAGGAAACGATACATCGGTTTATCGAGTGTAACAGCGAGGAGACTCCAGAACGAACCGATCACGAACTCACCGAGCACAATACCGAGGAAAAACGGAACGGCTTTCCGATGCAGGTGGAGGCCCCCATATTTCAGCACGAGCCATTTCAGCAGCCATCCCACGAAAATAGAACCTACCATCGGGTTAATTGCCCAACTCCCGGAGATAGCGTAGCCGACCGGGTGTAAATTCCACCAGATGAATCGCATCCGCATTGCAGCGAGGAGTAACGTCAAGACGAAGCCGAAAGATGCGAAACCGATCGCAGGTACATCGGGCGGCGCGGCGTAGGTGAGCCAGGTCTCTAACCGATTAAAGGATTCCCTGCCAAAACTTGAGAAACCGCCCTCCGAGTAATACATGGACAGATATGCCCAGAATGAACCGAGCGCGCCTAACACAGATGCCAGCATCATGAGAATCGCAAACCGTCGCAGCGGAATGTTGGCACCCTCCGCCAATTTGAAGCCCTCCAATTGATGTGGCATAGCGTGTGAACGGTGGGCACGGTTCAAACAATAGAGGTAAGCGAATCCCGTTAGGTTCACGGCACCCAATCGGCGAATCCCCATTAAGCGTGGCAACATTTCATCGGGCCCAATGAAGTGCAAGTCATGCACGGGTGAACCGAGTTCGGCACGCAGACGTGTGATTGCCATTGCGATTGCGAACCAGATGGCGAAGTAGACCATAATGATCCAGAAACTCATTCCCATCTTGAGACAGAATCCGACGATAAACGCCGATGCGCTGAGAAATCCGAGAACCATCAGGCGGTATGAAACGGGTTCGTCTGCCTTCGGGGACACCAGTTGGCGTGCTACCCCCTTCAAATAGCGGCGACTCATCCAGATCGCCACCACACACAGGCCCAAGTATGCACCGTGGGACTGTTCGGCTTCGTAAGGGAAACGCGGCAGTCCTCGCCATCCAGCGATAACTCCTAACAACCGTTCTGCCCGCCAAATTAACCAGAATGCCCAACACGAAAAGGAGAGATCCAAGGGTATAAAGAACGAAAGCCCTACACCGAATGGGAAAACACCCAGCGGACTCCAACCGATACCGTTCCATGGACGCTCTGTGAAGATCTTTCGCAGGTCATATAATTTTCCGCCGAGACTCGGAACCGCAGGGAACAGGAAGTTTAACCCGTTGATGATGTCAATGGAGACACCGATCGAGAGTCCAAGCCACATCCACGGCGAACGGAAGAAATTACGGGTCCGTGTCGTCATCTCAAAGGGCAATTGGATGATGGGATAACTGAGTCGCTCTGATTCGACCCACTGCTTCCGAAAAAGCAGACTGAGGCAGAGCATTACGAGATGGATAGCGACCAAAAAGAGGGTCCACCATAAGATCGCGGGGAGCCATGCCATCAAGTAACGCGATTCATAGATACTCGCGAACCCGTGGTAATATCCCTCAAGCACACGTTTATCGCTGACAGCCAACCAGTTTGGGACATGCAGATGAAACAGGTTTGCCCAATCGTTCTCTGGTGTTGCGAACCAGTGCGCATGCCCGATAATTGGCATGAGGACAAGGAATCGGTCCACACCTGCAAGCCCCGCTCCTACTGAAATGCAAGTGTAGATGACGAGCAATTCAGCGCGGTTCAGCGCGAGCGCGTGATGCAAACGGCGTAAAAGGACACCGATGCCCAGTAGGATTAAAATGGTGATAACGGCGTTATAGAAAAGTGAAACCTGCGTCGGACTCCCACCACCACGGATAATGGAGGCGGACACCCACCAACAATTGGCAGGTACTAACACGCAGATAAGGAAAATAGTGAATGGCCGAATTCTGAGATCTTTGGTCGGAACGGTGTTCACCCTCTTTCAAGAAATAACTTTAATATTTTACATCATTTTTTGACTTCAGGCAACATTTTTTACAACTGCGGTTGGACAGCCTGAAATCGCGCTTCAGAAACATACTGAATCTCTCGTCAATTTGATTGTTTACCGAAACTGGGTGTGCTATAATCAAATGACAATCCCGCAAGGAAGAATTAAAAAAATAAACCCGTAGCCCGTAAGCGTAGCGGAGGGGTTTTGCTTGGGCATTTTTTCAGATATACGGAAAGGCACATGAAAGTTCTAAGTTCCCTAACCGACCCGCAAGGAAAAATTAAAAGAATCGTTTTCATCAGCCTAATCGTTCTTATTGGGGTTATCATTTTGCTATCCATTATCTATCACCGGACCGCGCTGTGGGAACCCGAACAGCATCTTATCACGCTACTCCCGAAATCTCCAATTTGCTATTTGACACTCAAGGAATTAAAAGGCGTGGTGGAAACTTTCAATCGCAGTGAGTTCGGAAAACAGACGGCTAAGATGCCGATTCTCACTGAGATTCAGAAGCAGCGATGGTGGAAACAACTCGTCTATCAGAAGCAGCTCTGGGAATACGAAATCGGTGGCAGACTCGACCTGAAGACGGTCACAGGCTATTTTGGAGAGGAAGCCATTCTTGCCCTGTATCGGCGTGAAGGAGAGCTCTCGTTTCTGCTTATCTCTGCAGTAGGTGCACAGGAAAAACTGAGTATTGAAGCGATTACAGCAACGGATGCAATCAATCCAAAATACGAGCGAATTCAAACCGATTACAACGGATTCACGATTAATACTATCATAGGGTATCCACGCAATTTTAGTTATACTTTCATCGGCAGAATTGGTATTTTAACCCTCGACCCGTTGTTATTGGCTGAGACGCTCGACCTCTATACCAAGCTTTCTGACACAAATACTGACCCCAAAAAGCAAGGGTTCCTCGCTGCGCATCCCATCGCGGCGGATATACAGGACGATTATCGCCAGGACAAAAGCACTGGATACATAGATATGCAGCAATTTACTCCCTTGTTCGATGGTATGCGTTCCGATGTGCTTGTCAGACAAATTTTGGAATGGTTTGGAGATTCAGGCGTTTGGGCGTTTAGCAACCGATACGAAGACGGCGTGATAGTTTCACAACATCGGTTCCGCAACAGTGTTGACACCAACCCTTCTCATCTTCCGACTGCGGACAACGCGAAACCGTTCCTTGCTTTTCCCGAACGCACTGCCTTTGTCGCTTCGCTTCCCATTCTGAAACAGATGCAAGCACTCTTTGGCGATATAGATCTCTCCGAGATTTTGAGTGCGGACTTAACCGTCTTGTTGGTTGCTCCTGATCCAGGGGAAGTGTCGATTGTGCCTGCGTTGGTTTTGCTGGCGCATGCGAAGGCTCCCGATGTCCTAAACGAGATTTTGGGAATCGTGAAGCACGGAAAGCCCGCAATTGCTGGCAAACCCCTCGAATACCTTGAACCGCAGGAGTACAAGGGTATCACACTGCAACCCGTGCAGCTCCGTCTCAATTTCCTATTAGCCGTTACGGGTGGATACGCAATCGTTGACGACTATTTCGTCTTGGGGACAACACTATCAGGCTTGAAGTCTGTGATTGATACGACAACAGGTAACGCGCCTCTCTTGGAGGATATAGCATTCTCCGCAGATGCAAGTGGCGTTCAGGCGTTTGTTCAACCGGAGTTGTTTGTGCCGGAATTGAAGCGTTTCCTGCCGATCGTAACCGTCCTTCTATCCCTTTCAGGGCAGAAGTTAGACCCGACAGTGACGCGACATATCACAGAAAACCTGTTTCCGCTGGAAGCTCTCGGTCCGATTACTGCTGAAATGGGTGTTGGCGAGCACGGTATGGATACGGAGGTTCGGATCGTTTTAGAGAAGTGATCCGAATCTTGACGTGACATCCGCTGATTTATGTGGTATCCTAAGACCAACGCCTTCTCCGCGCTGCGCGTGCTGAAGGATTACAGGTTTTCAACCCAGAAATAGATTCACAACAAATACTCGTAGATTGGATAAGTTAATATATGAACACGAAAATTGGTATCGGCATCATCAGCTTCGCACACGGACACGCCAACGCATACTGCAACCAGATGCAGACGTTTGACGATGTTGAACTCGTTGCGTGTTGGGACGATAATGTTGAACGCGGAGAAGCCGCGGCAACGCAATACGACATGCGTTACTCGCCGCACCTTGAAGATATTACTAACCACCCGGAGATTCACGCTGTTATCGTGACGTGTGAAACGAATCGACACGCCGAGATGGTGGTCGCAGCAGCATCCGATGGGAAGGACATCCTCTGCCAAAAACCGATGGCTCTCACCTTGGAAGATTGTGATCGCATTGCCGAGATCGTCGAGAAGACGGGTGTGAAATTTATGATGGGTCATCAGATGCGACGCGATCCAGCAAACATCGCAATGAAAGAACTCATTGACAGCGGTGTTCTGGGAAAGATCGGTGTGCTGCGTCGCCGACACTGTATCAATGCGTTGTTTAGTGAAGCCTTTGTGACGGGACCCAGCCGTTGGCACATCGATCCGAAGAAAAACATGGGGATGTTCATGGACGATGCCTCTCACGCAACCGATTTTATCCACTGGATGCTCGGGAAACCGACGCGTGTCATCGCCGAAATTGATAATATCTTGACGGATGTTGCACCTGATGACACAGGGTTGGCTGTCTATCGGTTTGCGGGGGGTGAGATGGCGATTCTGCTGAATACATCGGTTACACTCGCCGGTGAGAATACCACTGAAATCTATGGCGATGAAGGCGTGGTCATTCAGAACTACGGCGATGCCCCCTCATGCAATATCCCGCGCCCTGCAGATGCTGTCGCACTTAAGTTGTATACGCGTGATGAACCCTTGTGGAAGGATTTGGGTATCCCAATCCCGGCGGGTCACGGCGAACGGATTGGTGGTGTCCCGCGCCCCTTTATCGATTGCCTGAAAAACGGGACAGACCCCGATGTCACAGCGGAAGATGGACGGGTTGCGGTAGAGATGGTTTTAGGGGCATACCGATCCGCACAAGAGGGACGGCGCGTCACGTTTCCGTTGTAGGACTCACGCGCGCTACACTTTTGTAGCACAAACTGTTAGTTTGTGTCAGTAGACTGTCTACGGTTTTTCGAGAATCCCCATTAACAGAACGTGCTACGGTCAAAATTGCGTAAGTCCTGTTTCAGTTGCATAATTCATTCCTTCAATTCGCATCGTTCTCCCGCAAGGTAAAATTAAAAATCCTTCATTGCGCACGGTGCCACATATTCATGAGGCGTGCAAGTTGCCCTCGGCTTGCTTTGATTTTTCGCTCTAAATCTTTGGCAAGGGTCGTCAGGAGATCTGTCCCCGTTCTTTTGGCGGTTTCTACCTGTTGTTTCAGTTGATAGGTGCGTCCCGTCTTGAGTCGGTTTATCTCAAATCGCAAGTGGCTCGCGGCTCGGTTAAGCTGTCGCAGTTCTGTTTGTAACGCTTTGCGCTTCTCAATCACTGTTTTTTCAGGGACGTTTAGTTCTGTTTCACCGAGGCTTAACCGCTCTAAGGTCTCAATGTCGTATTCGTTATAGGCACGGTTAATGAGCGGCATGAGGTGTTCGCGTCGTTCCGATTCCTCGGTGTCTATAGTTTTGTCTGGATGATACCGTTTGGCGAGTTTGCGGTAGAGGTCTTGTAAATGTTTCGCTTTGGCATCAGGAAGTTTATCCGCTGGAGGTGCTGGTTCTGCTTCATTTACTGCCTCGTAAGCGTCAACACGTGCGCGGCTTGCCCTGAAACACGATTCTACTCGCGCTTCTATCTCTTCTTCGCTTATGTTTTCTCGACGCAGCTGCAGACGGAGGCGATACTCCTTCATTTCGAGTTCAACTTTATCAAGTTCGAGGTAGTATCGACTGATGTGAGCGTTGTAGCGTCTCTCAAATACGTCAACTTCTGATCTCAACGTCTCGATTGCTATTGTAAGTTCTTCTACCTGCCTCTGTTTCGCTTCAATAGCCTCCAAGAGTCGGGCTGTTTCCTTTTCAGCGGCGAGATTGGCGTGAATTAATCCGGCAGGTTTCATTATGAATATCCGAAAGCGTGATAAAATCAGTTTTGTAAACAGGGCATGGTTTGAGGTGTTCAGGCTTACGAAAATTGATGACCGATGCGCGGCGGAAAAACCGCGCCTACGAGTCTATTTGGAAACTACTTTTTCCGGTAGGTAATACGACCCCGTGTAAGATCGTAAGGCGAGAGTTCTACAGTCACCTTATCACCGGGCAAAATTTTGATGAAGAATTTCCGCATTCTGCCGGAAATATGTGCGAGAATCTGATGCTTATTTTCCAATTCCACGCGAAACATCGCGTTGGGTAAGGGTTCCACGACCGTGCCTTCCACCTCTATTTTATCCTTTTTAGCGGAGGAGGTTTGCTCTTCGCCTTCGGATTGGACTTCAGTATCCAATTTGGCATCGGCATCTCGTCGTTTCTTAGGTTTGGGTTTCCGTTTCTGGTTAGACCGCCGTGTCTGCGGTCTCCTTGAATTTCCTGAAGGTCTGCGATTCACAGTATAAATCTCCTTTTTGTCGTGCGTTAAAGGTAAAATTAAGAAGGTAAAATTAAAAATTTGCCTGCTTCAACGACAAGTTCTTGGAAGTAAGACGTAGCGAGTTCCAATTGCGTTTCGGCATCCGCTTTGTCCGTGCTTGTTGAAACAAGATCGACCGGCATTTTGTCCCCATCCGCTTCGCGGAGAGCGACATACGCCTTTAGATAGACATCTGGGTAGCGTTCCATCACTTTCTGCATGAGTGGTGAAACTTCGGCTTCAAACATATTGACGTGCACCCGCGTCGTTGTAATTTCTGCCCGGTAACGTTCTGCGATCAGCGGTTGAATATGGGTTTCAAAAATTGCCTTCATCTCGCGCGGTGGACCGGGCATCATCATGATGGTAGAAGACTTGTGTGCCACGCTGATACAGGGTGCCCATCCTGCAGGATTCTGCAAGACGACAGCCGTTTCCGGTACAGTCGCCATTTTCATCAAGGCTTCATTGATGACATCGTTCTCTGACATCCCTCGGCGTCTCCGATATTCGGCGACGGTTTCTTCGTTCACTACAGAGGTCGTGTCGATGAGTGAAGACACCACCGCAACGGTCATATCGTCAGGTGTAGGTCCAAGACCCCCTGTTGTAAGAATAAGCGATGTTTCCCGTTCTATTGCCGAATCCAATGCCTCGGACATCTCCTCGCGATTGTCGCGTAGCATTGTGACTCGCCTCAGTTCCCCACCAATCTGGAGGATTTGCTGTGCAATCCAGTGAGCGTTGGTGTCCTGAATCTGACCAAGTACTAACTCCGTGCCGATCGAAAACAGTTCAATTGCCACTCGATTCTCCTTGTTTATAGCACCTGTTTAAGAAAGTCAAATGCGCCAACACCGTGGAAACTGTGTCCTGCATCAAATACTTCAAGGTCTAATTTGTCTTCAGCATCGAAGCATTTGTAAATTGCTTTTGCCGCGTTAACCGCAAAACGGGTGGCTTCAATTGGAAAGATTGTGTCTTCCGTACCGGATTCAACGAACAGGGGGCGCGGTGCGATCAACCCTGCGATGTCGTACATTTCCGCATATTGTAGCACATTTGGTATATAATTGTCTATACAATGGCTGAGGCTCAGGATACTGTCCCGAAACGTGTTGAAGTAACCGCTCACAATGGCTGCCTTGACACGTTCATCAATTGCGGCAGTGAAGAAGGTCGTTGTACCACCGCCAGATATTCCCATCACGCCGATGCGGTTCATGTCGACCTCCGGGCGCGTTGCCAGATAGTCAAGGGCGCGCATCGCATCGTAAACCCGCCATCCTACCATCGTATAGCCTAAGAGGAGCGCAGCACCAGCACTCGGTTGACATGAAGAACTCCCACCACCCTTCTCATGCGCAATCGGATCCCGTCGGTGACCAAACCCGAATTGTTCAATGGCAAGCACGGTGTACCCGTTTGCTACGCATTGGAGCGCGAAGTCGTTCTGATAACCGCCATATTCTGATCGCAGGGTGCCATCTTCCTCGATTCCGACAATATCATCTACACCGCGCCCGTGCCCTGCTAAGCAAAGGATCGTTGGGTTTGGGGTTGAACTGTCGAGAGGCTTCGGAGAAAGGAAATACCCGAAAATATTGGCGTGTGGACGACTCTGAAACTCCACCGTCTCGCGGAAATAGGTCGGAAATTCGCAAGAATCCAGCACTTGGGGGTGTAGGTCGCAGGTTTCCTGCGGAAAACCACCCACTAATTCGATAAGTTTTGCCCGGAGTTCGCGCTGCCAGGCTTCTGCCTCTGTAATGCTCGTCGCCTGAAATGCGAGTTGACGCGGGGTCTCCGCATATAATTGATGCGAAAATGCTAATGTATCTCGTTCCTGTTCATAATACATTCTTTTAATTTTCCTTGCGGTTCGGTAAGCCAGGTTTGGAAATCTCAACGCCCTCTCCGTATACCTAGCGGAAATGCCCAAGCAAAAACCCCTCCACTACGTTACGGGCTTACTGTTTGGTTTTATTTTTATTGACAGCATCCCCCACAAAGATTTATCGGGTTATTCATTCAACAAATTTAAGACCAACCCTGTTGCCATCTTCGGATAGAAGTAGGTGGATTTCTGTGGCATTGTGGATCCTGCCATAGCCACATCTAAGACCTGTTCAACGGGGGTTGGGTTCATCAGGAGTGCGACGTTGTCTGTTCCTTCTTTCACGTGTGCAACGGCATCATCTGCGTATGCGGTGTAACTGATGTGTTCCGCCAATGTTTCAATCTGAAATAGATTTTTGATGAGGGTTTCTTGAACAAGCGTTACATCCAATTGATTCGGGAGCGTTGAATGCGGAATCAACAGACGGTAGGTGTCGTCTCTTGTGTACATGCCAACTGCGGGGGATTTCCCTCTCATCGTATCCAATTGTGCCATGAGGGCTGCCTGTGTATCAATTTCATGCACCTCAAACGCCTCTGGCAGTTTCGCGATAGCGTATGCGATCCGATCTGCATTGAGGTTAGACAGGAGTCTATGGATTGCTAAGACCGCCAACCCCGGTGATTCCATTCTGACGAGGTTCACCATCATATAGCCGTAACCGTTTGATGTCTGCTGCGCCATTTCATCTTGAAAAGCGAGAGCGGTTTCATAGCGATGATGTCCATCAGCGATCAGGAGCGGTTTTGTTGAGAAAAGAGCCTGAATCTCACGATTGCGTTCTATGTCGTCTAAACACCAGAGTCGGTGTGTGCTTCCAAAGGTTTCAGGACAGTCAATCTGGGGCTGGTTTTTATCGGTGAAACTCTCCATTATCCGTTCAATATCCCCTGCGGGGTCGGCGTAGAGGAGGAAGATAGGGCTGAGATTGGCATGACATTCCCGCATGAGATTGAGGCGGTCCGCCTTCGGTCCTGCGTGTGTTTTTTCGTGCGGTAGAACCACCCGATTTTCAAAGGGTTCGAGTTTCACGAGTGCTATTAAGGCGCGACGCGTATAATTTTTTCCGTCAGGGGCATTAAAGGATTGGTCGTAGATGTAATAACGGGGTATTGTGTCCCTGACGAGCGTGCCATCTGAAATCCACTGCTTCATGCGGACAGCGGCACGAGTGTACTGATTTTCGTCGTCAGTATCGTTGTCTTGCGGTTGGCTTAAGATTAAACGAATGATATTGGCAGGGTGGCGTGCCTCTAAAGCGACCCGCTCATCGGATTTGATGACATCGTAAGGAGGGGCGATGACGTTCTCGATGCTTTCCACCTGAGTCGCGTTGTAGCGTAAGCCTCGAAACGGAATAACGGTTGTTTCCATTTTTTTAATTATACCTTGCGAATTATTAAAATTAATCCCATAATCTTGTACTGAAATAGCGTTCTCCCAAATCATTAAACACTGTGACGATAACACCTTCCTGAATTTGTTGGGCGACTTTATACGCGCCGTAGAGATAGCCGCCCGAAGATTGTCCGACGAACCACCCTCGTCGTGCGAGTCGACTGCACATTTCGTGTGCATTTTCAATGGTGGCGGGGATACGGCAATCAATCACGGATTCATCCAAGATTTCTGGAACGATGTCGTCTGGATGTCCGAGCGGTTTGAGCCCTTCAATGCCCGGGAACGCCTCTGGTGAAATGGAACAGACTTGGATGTCGGGATTATAACTTTTAAGCCGTCTACCGGCACCTGTGATGGTGCCACCCGTTCCCACACCTGCGACAAAGTGTGTAACTTTTCCGCCTGTCTGGTTCCAAATTTCGACACCCGTTGTTTCATAATGGGCGCGCCAATTGTTATCGTTTTCGTATTGCGATTTGAAGAAATACCGCTCAGGATCCGCTTCATAACGCCGATCGACTTCTCGAAGGGCTTCATCGTAACCGAGGATAGCCTCCGTATAGATGATGTCTGCACCGTGCGCGTGGATACGTTTTTTTCGTTCTTCGCTGGCGTTATCCGGGATCACGAGTTCGACTTTGTAGCCGAGTGTGGCACCTATCATCGCGTAAGCAATCCCTGCATTGCCGGAGCTGGAGTCGAGGATAACTTTTTCGCGTGTGAGTTCTCCCGATGCAATCGCCTCAGTGAGCATCCTTAAGACCGGTCGATCTTTAATCGAGCCGCCGGGGTTGTAGGTTTCCACCTTCGCGTAGATGTCAACGTTCGGTAACTCGTTTGCAAAAAGATCTATTTTAGCGAGCGGTGTTTGTCCTATTATCTGAAGCAGTGGATATTCTGAAAGGTTCACCTTTTCAGGCTTTCGCTTGCTCATGTAGTTGTGTTTATCCTACCTTTTGTGTTTTTTGTAGCGGTTGAAGCTATTTTAAGGCGTTCGCACAATAAACGTTCCATATAGGTCCTTGCGGCATCTCCTGTTAATTGTCCATTGAGAATAGATGATACTTCAAATTCGGCTAACCTCACGGTTGGGTTGAGACCGTGCAGGGCGGGTAGCCAGTCCCGAAACGTATCGAAGAAGGCGCGTTGTGCGGCGCGACCGTTGACGTATGGAAAATCCGCTGTGTGCCGCCGAAACCGATCCGGTCCTTTTGCGAGTGCTGCCACATGGTGTTGTCGGCAAAACTGACGGTATTTCTGCGGTTCATAAGCGAGCGGGATGTCCGCTGGGTAGAACCGGAGGGTCTGCTCTCGATAGTGTGTAAAATGTTGAAGTTCGTCAAATTCAAAGATAAAGTGGTACGGTTCCGGGAAATAGGCATCGGGAATTAGGTGACCATCAGCTTTCGCCGTTGTGCGCTGCCAATCCCCGTCTAATTCAGCATAGAGTGCCATCATGGTATCGTAATGCTCACCGAAATCTTTGGATCGTGGTTTATTCCGAAGCCAGTCAAATTGGGTCCGGCGTTCTGCGCTTATTCCGAAGACCTCTTCTACCAGTGCGATGATGCCAACTTCTAACCGCATGCGGATCCCCGTTTCTCTGTTTTAAGACTTATTTATATCAATTTTAGACGGGTGCGATGTTGAGATCCTTCAGCATTTCCCCATTTGTGGTGTTAATTAAACTCGCAAGGTAGTCGCGATCGCGTTGAAGGGCTTCCAATTTGTTATCACCATGGACGAATTCTACCTCTAAGTATCCATCGTATCCCGCTGTGTTCAGCGTTTCAACGATCCGGGTATAATCCACCACACCGTCTGCGATGGGACATCCTTTTCCGGTTTCGTCAAAATTTTGAGCGTGGACGTTTACGATATGTTCAGCGAGTTTTTCAGCGGCAGTATGTGGTTCGTCGGCATCTGAACGTGAAAGGGGTTGATAGTAAGTTCGCAGTGAAGGCACGCCCACCCCTCCAATCGCCTCCAAGATGCTGGCGACATTGTCGGTGAGATGGTTATTGTGCATTTCGAGACCAAGTCGAATATTTCGGAAATTTGCCCATTGGGCAAGGCTTACCAAGCGGAAGAGAATCAGGCGTTTATCGGAAGGCGCGATGGATTTGGAGGGCCCGCCGCCAGACCAAATTCTGACGAGATCTGTGCCTAATTCATGCGCGATCTTGAAGGCTTCCTCGAAGTGTTGCTGGTGTAGGTCCATTAACGGTTCCACATAAGAGCCGAACGCTGAAATCGACAATCCCTTCTGGTGCGCCATGTCCCTAACGTTTTTGACGTAATTTTCGTCGTAGTCGGCTGGCAGGTGGGGCGACTTCCCCCAAATCTCGATGCCATCAAAGCCGTAATCTGCCGCTATATCGATGACTTCTTCCAGCGGTTTTTCCTGAAAGGCAATGGTGCATAAACCTAATTTCATCGTTTTGTTCCCCTATTACCTGTTTCTGTGTAAATAGGATAACATAGGTATAAACGGAATGCAAGAAAAGTTTGCTATCGCCAGAAAGGCATTCAGTTTTCGGTTTCTATCAGTAGTATCCCTCTGTTGTTGACTGCTAATGGCTGATAATTAACACCTATGATCCGAAAGAAAACTTGCGAAACCTCAAAATTAATGTTAATATTATCTAAGATTCTCATCAACTGAAAGGTTATAAATGTCTCTCAGCACAAAATCGTTCCCTGCCTATTTCTCACTCTTTAAAGTGACGCTCCGTCAAATGTTTTGGAGTAAACGAACCGTCCTGATTCTGCTTGGATGTTTGCTATCACTTGCCATAACACTTGCATTTAGGTTCATGGCACAAGGGAGTGGAAGTGTCAACCGATTTATCCCACAGATAACATTGGCACTTTATGGACTCTTGGTGAACCTATCCGCAATTTTCTACGGCACCGCAATCATCTCAGATGAGATTGACGGAAAAGGTTTGACGTATCTTCAGATGCGCCCGCTCCACAGATCAACGATTCTCCTTAGCAAATTCGCCGCGTATCTTGTCGGGACGATTACGCTTATCGGAATATCTCATCTGATTCTGACCGGCATTCTGATAACACACCCAAAACTACAGAACGGTGTGCTTTTCCAGTTGGGTATGAGCCTACGTTACACCGCTTCAATGGCATTAGCCCTGTTAATTTACGGGGCACTCGCTGCACTGCTGGCAGCTAAATTCAAAAATCCAGTCCTGTGGGGACTGCTCTATTTGATGGGGTGGGAAAGTATCACCACGGTGCCAATTATGGCAACGGGCATCAAGAGACTTTCTATATCACACTATCTTTTTACGCTATTTCCCCGGTATAAACTCCCTCGAAGCGATTTCAATGCAGTCTTAGGAACCTCACCGCTATCCGCGTGGGTAGCACTTCTAATAATCGTTATACTGACAGTCGTGCTGCTGTGGCTCGCCATCCGAATTTTCCGGGAACGAGAATACTTGATGTGAACGATCTTCAATCGCGCCCTTTGAGAACCCGCGCCGTCTCACGTGAAACGATCAATTCCTCATTCGTAGCAACAACCAGAATTTTGGCACGACTGTTAGCCGCTGAGAGATCGACTTCGCCTGTTAATTGCGCATTCTTTACGGCATCTAAATGGATACCGTACCATTCCAGTCCCTCACAGATCTTCGCTCGCGTGATGGGGCTTTTCTCGCCGATACCTCCAGCAAAAGCGATCACATCTACTCCGCCAAGCGCAGCAATATACGCACCGATATATTTTTTTACACCGTAAACGTAAGTCTCCAGTGCCAATCGGGCATCATCGTTTCCTATCTCAATCGCAGCCTCTATATCACGCATATCGCCGCTCGTGCCAGAGATCCCTTTCAAGCCGGAATCTTCAACCAATTGACGACGAATTTCATCCGTAGAGAATCCCTCTTTGTCGATCATATACAGCACTGCAAACGCGTCTAACTCGCCACAACGGGTAGACTGAATCATCCCGTATTGCGTAGATGTGCCCATGGACGTATCCATAGATTCTCCGTCTTTTATAGCGCAGAGAGATGAACTTCCACCGAGATGGCAAGAGATAATACGTAACCCGTCCCCTGTTTCCCGTCCGAGCAACTGCGGCACGCGTTCAGAGATGTATCGGTGTGAAGCCCCGTGATAGCCGTAACGACGGATGTCGTGCTGTTCCACCCAGAAGCGAGGCACACCGAATTCGGCGGCGTAATCCGGAATCGTCTGATGGAACCACGTCTCAAAGACTGCGACGAGCGAGGTTGTGGGAAGCAACTCCTGAAAGGCACGGATAGAGGCTATATATGCGGGGTTATGCATCGGTGCGAGGGGTATAGATGTCTCCAGCGCGGTTATCACATCTTCGGTAATCCGGGCGGAACGCCAGTACCCTCGGGCAAGAATGGTTTTGAATCCGACACCGTCCAATTGCCCCAAATCTTCAAAACATCCGACTTCGGCATCGGTGATTAGATCCATGGCGTGCGCAATCGCAGCAGTATGTGTCGGCGCATCAATTTCGCCTTCATGGGACGGTTTCCCCGGCACAGCGTGTGTGAAAGCAGATGGTGAATTACCGATACGGTCCACGCCTCCCTTAACGAGAGAGGTCGTAGTCTCCATATCAATGATTTGGTATTTGAACGAGGTACTCCCTACGTTCGCACAAAGTATACGCATGTTTTTATGCTCTTTCTTCTCAAATTAGCAGTTTCAACCCTCAGCCACGGTACGAGCGGTTTCCTAACCGCTCCAGGCCATCCACAAATAATCTGTCGGCATCACCATTCATTAGCGAGGTTAGAATCTGCGCCGACCAGTTAGGGAAAACTGTGTTCGCTCATATCACACCTTTGGTAGTGTGGGTAAGGTCAAACGCGGACGCTCACCGAAATCGGGAACTTCGGGCGGATTCTCCTCCATCTGGCGGAGGAGTTCTTCAATTGCGCGGTCCAGCTGCGGATCGCCTTCAGTCGCATAATCCTGTGGACGATAGTCCACCTCTATATCTGGATCCGTCCCGTAGTTCTCAACGCTCCAGCCAACATCAACGAACCAGAACGAATACTCCGGCTGCGTCGTGCCGCCTCTATCTACAAACGCCTGATGCGGTGAGATACCGATAACACCGCCCCATGTCCGCTTGCCGATGAGTAATCCCAACTCCATCAACTTGAAACAGTGCGAGAAAATATCGCCATCGGAACCTGCGTTCTCGTTCGTGACAGCCACCATCGGACCCAAAACAGAGGCATCTGGATATGGATGCGGTGTGCCCCACCGCGGAACGTCATACCCAATCCGACGGCGAGATAACTTCTCTAAAAGCAGTTGCGAAACATGTCCACCGCCATTGTAGCGGACATCAACCAACAGACCGGGATAACTCACCTCAGCGAGAAAACCGCGGTGAAACTCCGCATACCCACGGCGTCCCATATCAGGAATGTGCACATACCCGACTTTACCCTCCGTTTTTGCATGGACATACCGTCGATTTTTGGATACCCATTCGCGATACCGAAGCTGGCTTTCACTTTGCAGCACTTTAAGCGTGACGACGCGTTCCTCACCGTCGTTTGCGTTTCGGAAGGCCGCTTGAACCTCCTGATTCGCGAGACTTACGAGCAGTTCACCCGGCGAAACCGTTTCGCTGACACGCTGTCCGGCAATAGCAAGCAGAATATCGCCTTCACGGACATTAATTCCGGGGGCATTCAGCGGCGAATCCTTCGTTGACTCCCAGCCGTCGCCGCGCGGGATGTGCGTGATGCGATACCCATCGTGCTCCGCATCGTAAGCGAAATCCGCACCGAGAAATCCTTGCGCATAATTCGGTGAGTTCCGATAGTCTCCACCCATTTCATACGCATGTGAAGTGCCGAGTTCCCCCTGCATCTCCCACATCAAATCCGAAAATTCACCGCGCGTTGCGATCCGTTTAAGAAGCGGTAGATACCGTTGATACACATGCTCCCAATTCACATCCGACATATCTTCTGTCCAGAAGTAATCCCGCTGAAGCCGCCACGCCTCCCGATACATCTGATGCCACTCAGCCGTTGGAACGATGGAGGCTTTGACACGACTCATGTCAATCCAACCCGTCTGTCGACTCGGACCGCCCCGACTCCCAGACTTGGAATCGCCTTCAGTCTTTTTGCCTGCCTTGATAACGCGCAACCGATTTCCAGTGGAATAGACAAGCGTTTTCGCATCACGCGAAAGTTGGAAATCATTAATGCCGGAGACCAGCCTCTCCTTTTTCTGTTCTTTGAAGTCGTAGGCATGGAGCACACCTCTCGGTCTGCTGTCCTCATCATCGTCTGGGGGTGTATCTTGGACCGGAAACGCCGTAAAAAGTGCTTTGCCTTCAATACCAGCGATTTGCCCATAATGTCCGTGCGGATACGGGAAGGCGACGACGCGCTGTGTAATGCCTTCCAGATCTATCGTGATGCGTTTCTCCGGCTTCTGCTCAGAGTTCTCATCAGATGCCATATCCTCGTCATCCTGTCTCGCTTCTCCTTCATCTTTATCCTCTTTCTCCTCCTCAAGCGGACGAGGTTCAGGGATGAACGGATGGCCCAAGGTTTTTTGCAAGGTCACCAACAACGGACGCATTGCCGTAGGAAACCCAAGATCAAAATGGAGTGCATCGTAGACCGGATTGAACTCGCGGTAAGAGAGAAAATAGAGATACTGCCCTTCTGGATCCCACGCTGGACCGAAATCGTTGAATTCTGGATCCGTAACGAACCACGTCTCACCCGTTTCAATCTTGCAGAGTTTGATTGAACGCGTGGTTTCCGTAGAGGCAAAACTATACGCACACCATCTACCATCAGGCGACCACGCGACATCTCGGATATTCTGATAATGCCCTTTGTCGAGTACCCGCATCTCTTGTGTCTCTAAATCAATGTGTAAAAGTTCAAGACGATTATTGATAAGAAGCAACTGATCCTTCTCATCGCCTTCGGTTTGCGGAGCGACCGCAAGTTGTCGAACATGTCCGATGTCAAGCGCGTCAAACCGAAGAACCTCGGCACTCCCATCACGTGTATGGATTTCAAGTGCCTCTTCGCCCTCAGCATCGGAGAGCGTAACAAGACGCTTACCGTCATTGAGCCACTCCGTAAAGCGATAGCGTATTCCGTTGCGCTCGCCGTGTTGGAGCACTGCGCCTTCCCAATTCGCCATCGTAAAGGGTTTCCCTCGAACCGTCACTGCCAATGCGTGACCGTCCGGGGTCGGGGCATAATCTTGCAGATAATATGATGGACTGACGAACTTTCGCTGCCGCTGGGTCCGTGGGCTTCGAAATTCGACATCAACACGGATTTCAGTGTCGTTCCCAATTTCATAAACAAACAGATCGGCACCGGCGTGGTAGACAATACGCGTGCCATCCGTCTGCGCGGAACGACAGTAGTAGGTATCCTGATGCGTGTGGCGTTGAATGTCGTCACCCGTAGGGAGGCAGGAATAGATATTGCCAACACCCTCATGGTCAGAAATAAAATAGATACGTCCATCGATCCACATCGGTGTCGTGAAATTGCTATCTACGGGTGCGAGCGGTTGAAATTGCCCATCCCCTTCGGGATCAATCCAAATTTGTCCTGCAGTGCCGCCGCGGTAGCGTTTCCAGCGCGCGGGTTCACGGGTCAATCTACCGAGGACAACGCCGCCATCACCGCTGAAATCGATATGGTTCGCAGGACCGTAGGATAAACGTTGCGGTTCGCCTCCCTCCGCACAGATTTTCCATATCCACGGATCAAATGCCAACCCCGCATTACTGGCATAGAGAATCGTCTTGCTATCGGCATCCCAGCTGACAATAGCAGCGTTGCTCCCCTGATAGGTGAGTCGCTTCGCTTCGCCGCCGAGGGCAGGCATCACATACACCTCTGACGGACCCTCTTCGCGTCCCGTGAACGCGAGCAATTCACCATCCGGTGACAAGCGTGGAGAACTCGTCGCACCGAGATTTGACGTGAGTCGCCGCGCAATTCCACCTTCGGTTGGAACACTCCACAAATCATCTTCACATACAAAAACAATGGTATCTTGACCAATTGTTGGAAATCTATAATATCCTGACATCAACTCCTCCATGATAATTCAATGTAGTACAATGACCCAATTCAGTCCTATCCACTCCTTTTTAACCTACCCACGCGTTTGGCGTATTTTTCACCCAAATGGAAAACCCAAAATCCAAGTGGAATGAGGAGGACACCAATGACAAGGAGTAAAGACAAATTGCCTATTTGGCTCTCAACGGACGCGTTCTCAAGCATCGCTGCACGAATCGATCTGAGTGTATACGTGGCAGGCGAAATTTGGGAAATCGGTTGAAGCCATGCCGGTAACACCTCTATTTCATAGTAGATACCGGAGACTAAAAGTAGCATTGACTGAATAATACCCGTTGCGGCTTGTCCCTTCTCCGGTGAGAGCAATGGAAAGATCGCCGCCATCAGACCGATCCCAATGAAAGAGAGACTGGAGATAAGAACAGTGACCACCAGTGTTAACCAATTCGCATTGCTTAAGTCAATGTGTTCTCCAAAAAAGAGGGGCATTATCGCCAAAACCAAAGCCGTCCGAAGCAACCCGTACAGAATCGCAAATAGACATGAACCCACAAGATGTGTGATGCGGTAAATCGGAGCCATGAAAGTATATTCAATCGTCCCTTCCCACCGTTCCCATGTAATCGCATCGCTTACCTCACGCATCATAACGGAGAGAAACCCCCAGATTAATGCGCCAATGACCAGATAAAGCACATCTTCACTGCTGCCACGCCCTACCATAATCAAGCCGATTGTTAGCGCATTGACGATCGAATAACTGAAAAAGAGGATTTCCCAGCTCAGATACCGCTTCAGTAGATTGAAGTTCCGTTCAATGAACGCGTAAGAGACAATCGTTTCACGGACAAGATTCAGCATAACTTTAGTCTTCCTCCTCAATCCCTTTGCCCGTTAGTGCGATAAACACGTCTTCCAACGTCGCTGGCACCCCGTTCTGCGATGGGGCATTCGCAATGAGTTCCTCTACCGTTCCTTCTGCGATAAACTGTCCTTTATCAATAATCGCGATCTTGTCGCACAACCGCTCTGCCTCCGCCATATCGTGCGTCGTTAGCACAATGACAGCGTTCCGTTCTCGACGGATATCCTCAATAAAGGCTTGCACATCGCGTTTAGATTTCGGATCGAGTCCTGTCGTGGGTTCATCGAGCAGGAGAAGCATGGGAGTGGTGAGTAAGGCACGTGCGATGGCGACTTTCTGTTGCATGCCGCGCGAGAGATGCTCCATCTCTTCGTTCATCCGATCTGCATCAAAACCGAGTCTTTCCAAAATCTGTTTTGATTTTCGTTCGGCTTCGGGAGCGGGGATCCCGTAGAGGCGGGCAGCATAAATCAGGTTCTCTTCCGAAGAGAGACGTTTAAAGAAAGAAGCCTCAACAGAGACACGGTTCATCACCTGTCGAACCTTCAGACTATTGTTCACTACGTCGTCTCCGAAGACCTGAATACTCCCAGCGTCGGGCAGGAGCAGCGTCGATTTTCCTGAACCATTCGCGCCGAGAATCCCGTAGATTTCCCCGATGTTTACCTCTAAAGAGATGTCGTCAACTGCGCGGATGACTTCCTTCTCGCGCCTGAATATATGCTGAAGTTTTTGATGAAAACGCGGTTTATCGTTCGTTCGCTTAGTCCGATGGAAATGTTTCGTTACCCCGCGAACCGTCAATCCATAGATAGGTTGTTCCACACTCTTCCCTTTCACTAATTAGTTGTCAGTTTGTCGGCTATCAGTTTTTTTATTATTAACGTGAGTTTGATAATTAATTTCCCAATTTTTTGAATAAAGAGAACCCTT